>CAZLBQ010000013.1:0-27194 GCA_964557745.1 uncultured Anaerolineales bacterium | reverse complement strand
GGCAGACCACCTCCGTCTCGGTTCGCGTCAACGACGTCACCAACCTGTTCGGCGCGGACGTGCGGCTGACCTTTGACGCCAACCTGCTCGAAGCCGTGGACGAAGACGCAGCCCAGCAGGGCGTCCAACTCGCCCCGGGCGACTGCTTCCCATCCGGCTCCCAGACGGCGCGTAACCAGGCCGACAACGCGGCCGGAACCATCCTGTTCGCGTCTAGCCGCGTCACACCGCAGCAGCCCGTCACAGGCTCGTGCACCATCCTCACCGTCCGCTTCCGTGGCAAGGCCAACGGCGTCAGCCAGATCGCCTTCTCGCGCCAGCCTCAGCTCGCCGATCCCAACGCGACGCCTATCAACGCCACGGCAACTGGTGGGACCATCACCGTCGGTTCCGGCGGTGGCGGCGCGACCGCGACGACCGTGCCTGGTGGGGCGACCGCGACGACCGTGCCCGGCGGCCCGACGCGCACACCGACCTCGGTGGCCCCGCCGTCCACTCCCGGCGCGACCGCGACGCCTGGGTCTCCCTACCCGCCGCCGACGATGGTCCCGCCCGCCCCAACGGCGACGCCTGCCCCAGGGACCGGCGGCTCGTGTACCTATACCGTCCGCGCCGGTGATACCCTGGCGGCCATCGCCCTCCGCTACAACACCACTGTAGCGGCTCTGGCGGCGGCCAACGGCATCGCCAACCCGAACTTCATCCGCATCGGCCAGACGCTGAACATCCCGAATTGCTCCGGGCCGGTCCAGCCGCCGCCGCCCACGGGTAACTGCTTCACCTACACCGTGCAGTACGGCGACACGCTGTCCAGCATCGCGCGGCGCTACGGCACCTCGGCCGCCGCCATCGCTCAGGCCAATGGCCTCAGTAACCCGAACCTGATCCGCGCCGGCCAGCGGCTCCTGATCTGCTCGGGCGTCTCGCCCGAGCCGCCGCCGCCCCCGCCGGGTGGTGGACAGACCTACGTGGTGCGGCCTGGCGATACGCTGTACGCCATCGCCCTCCGCTTCAACACGACCGTTCTAGAGCTTCAGCGGGCCAATGGCATCAGCAACCCGAACCTCATCTATCCAGGGATGACGCTGCGCGTGCCGTAACGCCGCCTGTCCGTCTCAACCACGAGAAACACGAGCGCCCAGCCGAGTCGCCGACTCGGCTGGGCGCTCGTATGTTGCCCCCCGTGGTGAGTCACGGTATAATCCTGGTGGGCAGCCGAGACGCCGATCACGAAGGCTCCACGTCGGCCGCGCCCGTCATCGCCTGAGACAAAGGAGGCTCACCCATGCCACAGAAGAAATCAGATCACGAGGGGTTCAGTCTGGGCGACCTACTCAACCCATTGAGGCGGCAGCCGAAAACGGACGAGGCGCCAGCGGCGCCCGCCAGTGAGGCCCCCGCCGCCCCGAGTGAGGCGCCAGCGGCTATCCCCGGCGAAGGCCCCGTGTCGAGTGGAGCCGCGCCAGCGAGCGGCGGTAGTATCCTCGACCAGATTGACCAGGGGCAGCAGCAGAGTATCCAGCAGATGGAGGCCGAGCAGAAGGCAGCCGAGGAAGCCGCGCGTCGCAAGGCCATCGACGACGCCATGGCGGCGGAGAGGGCCGAGTACGAGCGGAAAGCAGCCGCCCAGGCCGAGCAGGACCGCCAGGAGGCCATGGCGCGCCGCGAGCGCGAGCTGGCCGAGAAGCAGGCGGCGTTGGAGGCCAAGCAGGCCGAGCTAGAGCGCCAGCAGGCCGAGATGGAACAGCGCCGGCGCGAAGAGGAAGAGCGCCAGCAGCGGGAGGAGCAGGAGCGCCAGCAGCGCGAGGCCGAGGAAGCCGCGCGCGCTCAGGCCGAGGCGCAGGCCGCCGCCGAAGCCCAGGCCGCCGCCGAGGCGCAAGCAGCTGCGGAAGCTCAAGCCGCGGCCGAGGCCCAGGCTGCCGCGCAGCGCACGTATGTAGTGCGGTCAGGGGACAACCTGAGCTGGATTTCCGAGCGCTTCTATGGTACGCAGGCGCGGTGGCGCGACATCTACGAGGCCAACCGGGACGTCATCGGGCCGAACCCGAGCCTGATCCACCCCGGCCAGGAGTTGGTCATTCCAGACTAACCCTCCGTCCAGGCTGCTAACACTGGCTCGTGTAGTCGCCCGTTCGTCGCCAGAATACCCCCGCTGTGCATCGTCCACGGCTCGCCCTGGAGGCCGGTGATTTGTCCACCGGCCTCCTCGATGAGCAGCGCTCCCGCCGCCACATCCCAGGGCTTGAGGTGGACATTGAAGTAGATGTCAAACGCCCCCGCCGCGACGTAGCACAGCGACAGCGCCGCCGCTCCCGGCGAGCGCACCGTCATGCACTGATTCGCCAACACCCCCACGCGCCGCACACTCTCGGCGCGCAGCGGCGGCGCCGTTGCCCACTCGATGCCCACAATCGCATCAATCAGCGCCGCGCGGTCACTCACGCGGAGCGGCGTGCCATTGAGCGTCGCCCCCTGGCCGCGCCCGGCCGCGTACAGCTCATCGCGCAGCGGGTCGTAGACGACGCCCGCCAGTAGCGTATCGCCCAGCGCCAGCCCAATCGAGGTGCAGAAGACCGGCAGGCCGTAGGCGTAGTTCGTCGTGCCGTCGATGGGGTCGATGACCCAGGTCAGGTCACTGGGGCCGCCCGGCGTGGTGTCAGCCTCCTCGGCGAGGAAAGCGTGGTCGGGGAATGCAGCGGCGATGATGCGCTTGCACTCGGCCTGGCACAGCACGTCGGCCTCGGTGACAATGTCGCGCAGGCCCTTGCTCTGGGTCGTCGCGCGGCCGCGGTACTCGACGGCGATGCGCCCCGCCGCGCGCGCCGCCTGCTCGGCGACGGCCAGCCAGCGCGGATCGTAAGCGGGAAGGTGGTCCATAACGAATGCTCCCGGTGAGGCTACTTCAGCGCCTCGTTGGTAGATTTGATCATGCTCTCGATGGCCTGCTCGGGCGACGCCTTGCCCGTGATGACAGCGGTCACGCCGTCCACGATGCCGCTCCGCGCGCCCTGCCAGCCGGGCGTACTCGGCTCTGACCTGGCAAACTGGAACAGGTCGAAGCCCCGGGCGTAGACCGGGTTGTCGGCCAGATACTTCTTCATCGCGGCCGTGTCCACGGCGGCGCGGTTGAGTGGGTAGTAGTTGGACTGGATGCCCCACGTCGCCGACGGCTCGGCGCTGAGCCAGTACTTCAGGAACAGCCAGGCCGCCAGCGAGCGCTCGGGCGTTGTCTTGAGGATGGCGGCACTGGGGCCGAAGACATTGTACGCCGTCTGCCCTGTGCTCTGCGGGTAGCCCGTGAACGACCAGGCGAAGCGCTCCTTGGCCGTCGCCGCGTCGGTGACGACGCGGCGGTAGAACGGCACGCTCGTCGATGTGCCAAACGTAAACAGGACCTTGCCCAGGCCGAAATCGGTCTGGTCGGCGAACTGCTGCGCGGGCTGGTAGGCGTAGCCCTTGTCAAACAGCTCCTTGTACCACTTGAGCGTGGCCAGGCCAGGGTCACGGTAGGCGGCCTGCTGACGGTCTGGCGTCAGCAACTCGCCGCCCCTTGAGAAGACCTGCGCGGCGAAGGCGTTGCCGCTGGGGAGCAGCGCCGTGCAGGCCTTGTCGGGCGTGGTCGCCTTGACCTTCGCGCACACCGCCATGAAGTCGTCCCAGGTGGCGGGCGGCTTGTCATAACCCAACTGCTTGAGCCAGTCGGCGTTGTAGAACATGACCTCGACGCTGACGGCGGGCGGCAGGCTGAGCGTCTGGTTGTCGAAGTCGGGGTACTGGTACGCCTTGAGCACGGCGGGCGGCAACTGCTCGGCCAGGGCCTTGTCTGTGCCCGTCGGGGGCACGCCGAGGCCGTACTTCGCGCTCCTCATGAACGGGTCGAGGGGCTGGACGGCGTCCTCGCGGGCGTACTCGCTGACCGAGTACGGGAAGCTCCACACCATGTCGGGGACGCTGTTGCCAGCGATGGACGTCAAGATGGCCTTGCGCGTCGTGTCGTACATGCCCTTGTAGCTGGCGCGCACCTTGATGTTGGGATAGCGCGTCTCGAACTGGGCGATGATGTCCTTCAGCCCGGCCTCTTGATTAGCCGTAAAGATGTGCCAAAAGCTAATCTCGACCGTCTTGCCATCCAGGTCGAGGGCGTCAACATCTGCCGCTGATTTCACCCCCGCGCCCAGCTTCTGCCCGGCCGGCGACTCCTGCGTCGCCACGGGCGTCGCCGTTGGCGGTGGAGCTGCTTGGGCCGCCAGCGTCGCAGTCGGTGGGCTGGCCGTGGTGGGAGCCACCGCACTGGCGCGCGGTGCGGTCGGAGCGGCCACGGTCGGCCCCGCGGCGGTCGGGGGCGCGGTCGGGGGCGTCGGCGCCGTCGCGCTCGTCGCGCTCGTTCCCCCACACGCCGCCAGCAAGACCATCAGGCTCAGCATCGCCAATACCTGCTTCACACCCATGCCAATCCTCCTGACACACAGAGACGCGGGGTAAATGGCCCCACGTCTCCCGCGTTGCGCCTCAATTGTACCTGCGTGAAACGTCAAACGTGAAACGTGAGCAGCCTCGCGTTGGTTCAGGCATCACGTTTGACGTTTCACGTTTGACGCATCACGTTACCCTCTCAAGCCCGTGGCCGAGATGCCCTCGATGAACTGCTTCTGGGCAAAGAAGTACAGGACGATGATGGGTGCGACGGCGATGACCGAGCCGGCCATGAGCAGGTGGGCATTCGTTCCCGCTTCGCTGACAAACGCGTACAGGCCGACCTGGATGGGCCGCATCTCCTCGCTGTTGGTCACGATGAGCGGCCACAGCAGCGCGTTCCAACTGCCCAGGAAGGTGAACAGCCCGACCGAGATGAGCGCGGGCCGTGACAGCGGCACGATAATACTCGCCAGGAACTGGAGGTGGCCCGCCCCGTCCAGGACCGCCGCGTCGTAGTAGTCGGCGGGTATCTGCTGGAAGAACTGGCGCAGCAGGAAGATGCCGAACACGCTGGCGCTGAACGGCACAATCAGCGCCGGGTAGCGGTCGATCCATTCGAGGTTGCGGATGGTGATGAAGTTGGGGATCATCGTCATCTCGAAGGGGATCATCAGCGTGGTCAGGAACAGGGTAAAGACGGTTTCCTTGCCGAAGAACTCCATCCGCGCGAAGGGATAGGCAGCCAGCGTCGAGGTGATGAGGACCAGAGCCGTCGCGCTGACGGCGATGAGCAGCGTGTTGCCCAGGTAGCGGCCAAAGGGGGCCATGTCCCAGGCGGTCGTGTAGTTGGCCCACTGAGGTGCACTGGGGAAGAACTGCTGGAGGGCGTACTCCTGGAACGTCTTGAGGGACGTCAGGACCATCCAGACAAAGGGGAAGCTGGCGATGAGCGCTGCGACGATGAGGAAGGCGTGGATGCCTATTCTGTAAATTCTGTTCATTCTGTCTAAATGACCGGCTTACGAATAATGGACCCACTTGCTGCCGTACCACCGCTGCAACAGCGTGAAGCCTAGAATAATGAAGAACAGCACGAACGCCACCGCCGTCGCATAGCTGTAGTCCGGGCGGCCCACCTCACCGTAGAAAATCTTGAACAGGTAGACCGTCGCCGTCATCGTCGTGTCCAGCGGACCGCCCTTGGGCTGCGCCGCCGCCGCGTTCATGGTGATGATATGGGTGAAGGCTTGCAGCGCCCCAATCGTCGACAGGATGGTCAGGAAGAACGTCGTCGGCGACAGCAGCGGCAGCGTGATGTAGCGGAAGAGCTGCCAGCGTCCCGCGCCGTCGATCTCCGCCGCGTCGTGCAGTTCGCGGGGGATGGCGCCCAGCCCGGCCAGGAAGATGACCACGTCGTAGCCGAGGCGCTGCCAGACCACGAACAGCATAATCGTCACCAGCGCCAGGCTTGGCCCCTGCGCCCACTCCGGCAGGCTGATCCCCCAGCGGCCCGCCATGAGTTGGAACACGCCGTTGGGTTCGATGAGCCACTTCTGCCACGGCACACCAAACCAGGCCAGCACGCGGTTGGCCGGGCTGTCGGGCGTCGCATTGAAGAGGGTGGCCCACACCGCCGCCGCCGCCACCAGCGACGTGATGTACGGCATGAAGAACACAGTGCGGTAGACCGACAGGAAGCGAATCTTTTGGAACAGCAGGGTAGCGATGAACAGCGACAGGGCCAGCGACACCGGGACGGTGAAGATCACGTAGCTCAGCGTCGTCGCCAGTGAGCTCCAGAACTTGTCGTCGCCCAGCAGGCGACGGTAGTTGTCGAGTCCGACGAAGGGGCCGGTCAGGCGGAGGCCGTAGCGGTGCAGGCTCAGCCAGAAGGCGTAGCCCACGGGCCAGAGGTGGAACACCGCCAGGACGACAGCCGCCGGCAGCAGCATCAAGTACGCCAGCGCCGTGGTGCGCCAATAGCGGCGCGGGTACGTCCCGTCGCGCGCTGCCGCTCGCCCGCTGGCATGAACTTTGCCCAGTTGAGTATCAGCCACACATCCCTCAGCCGTGACTCCAGAGACGCGGAGTCTGTTGCTATCCTAGCCGAAACAGGGGCGTGAGTCAAAGCCCCAGCCGTCAGGCGGAGAATGACATGTCCAGAACGACATGCGCCGGAGCAATAACCTTGCGACTGTCATGCCGAACGCAGTGAGGCATCTGCTCTGCCTGCGTCGCCAGAGCAGACCCCTCACTGTGTTCGGCATGACAGTCGAAGGTTCCGAGCAGCGGAGAGAAGCATTTGCTCTGGCAAGGTTGCGAGGAGACCCGTCACTGGTTTCAGGGTGACAGTCAAATAGATGAGAGTCCTCTTAACTACGCCACCCGGCGGAACATTTTTGTCCAATTGCGCGTCAAAACAGATGACAGATACCCCTTTTCCGCGTATAATAAGCGGTATTCTTGATTCAAGACATAGCAGTAGTGACCAACACCGAGCAAGTCACGACCGAAGGACATAGAATGACGACACCATCAGCCGCCACCTCGTCTTCAGGGAACTGGGCTATCCGCGCCCTGCAAGTCCTCCTGGCGCTTCTCGTCATGCTCGTCATCGCGGCCGCGCTGAGCGTCGTCGCCGGCGTCGCCGTCTACCAATACGTCTACCAGGACCGCATCTTCCTGGGCGCGCGCGCCGCCGGCCTGGACCTGGGCGGCCTCACGCGTCAGCAGGCCGCCGACATGATTCGCGGCCAGGTCGACTACTTCGACAAGACGCGCATCAAATTTAACTACGGCGACAAGTCGTGGGAGGCCAGCCCGGCCCAGTTGGGCGGTTTCCTGCCCGCCGACGCTCTGGCCGAGCAGGCTTACCAGTTGGGCCGCAGTGGCGACTTGTCGGCGCGCGTGCTGGCCCAGGCCGCGCTGTACCGCTACGGCATCGAGATTCCCCTGCGCAGCGAGTTCAACAAGCAGCCGACGGAAGAGTTCATCCGCCGCATCGCGCGCGAGGTTGACCGCCCGGCTCGCAACGCCAGCCTGACCATCCGCGACGGTAAGGTCGAGACGATGGCTGGACAGGAAGGTTGGGAAGTCGCTCAGCCCGCCCTCGTCCACCAGGTCGAGGACCGCGTGCTGCGTTTCGCCGCCGAGCCGATCCAGGTGACGGTGGCTGCGACGCCGCCTCTCATCACGGACGTCAGCGAGGCTAAGGCCGCCACCGAGCGCATCATCAGCGCGCCCATCGTCGTGACGTGGCAGGACAAGACGTGGACGCTGGCCACGCAGACCCTGGCCGACGCCGTCGTCTTCTACCAGGAGAAGGGTCCCGACGGCAAGCCGCGCATCATGCCCCGCGTGCGCCAGGACATCACGCCCGCCTTCGTTCAGCCCATGCCCGCCCAGATCAACCGCGACCCGGTCGATGGGAACGTCGTCTGGGACGCCCGCGCCCAGCGTGTCGCCGTCACCAAGCAGAGCGTGACCGGCTACGAGATGGACGTCCAGAAGACGCTGGAGAAGGTCAACGCTGCCATCACCGCGACCGAGCGCACCGTCCCCGCCGTCGTCAACGAGCGCAAGCCGCTGCTCGACACGAGCAACGTCGATACCCTGGGCATCAAGGAACTCGTCGTCAAGGGTACGACCCAGTTCAAAGGCTCGCCGCCCGAGCGCATGCAGAACATCCGCGTCGCGGCCAGCAAGTTCCAGGACGTGCTCGTACCGCCCGGCGCGGTCTTCTCGTTTGGTGACCATCTGGGCGACGTGACCGCCGCCGAGGGCTACGCCGAGGCGCTGATCATCGTCGGCAACCGCACCGAGACCGACTACGGCGGCGGCGTGTGCCAGGTCTCGACGACGGCCTTCCGCGCCGCGTTCTACGGCGGCTACCCCATTGTCGAGCGCACACCCCACGCCTACCGCGTGAGTTACTACGAGGAGGGCGTCGGCCCCGGCCTGGACGCCACGGTGTTTACCCCGGCGGTGGACTTCAAGTTCCGCAACGACCAGGACACCTGGCTGCTCATCCGCACCGAGTACGACGCCAAGAACTTCACTCTGTCGTTCCTGTTCTACGGCACGAAGCCGAACCGCGAGGTTATCCTCGAAGGGCCGAAGATTCTCAAGGAGACGCCGGCCAAGCCGCCGAGCTACCAGCGCGACCCCAAGCTCAAGCCGGGCGAGGTCAAGCAGGTGGACTGGGCGCATCCGGGCGCGGAAGTCGTCGCCACACGCGTCATCCGCGTGCCCGGTCAACCCGACAAGCGTGAGACGTTCCGCAGCATCTACCAGCCCTGGGGGGACATCTTCCTGGTCAGCGCCAGCGACCCCCGGGGTGGCTGAGCCGGTTTCGCGTTTGGCAGGCCCCCGGCCTATAATCTGTTGGTCAAGTCTACCTGTCTAGTCGAAGCGTCGTGAGGAAAGCGCCATGTTTCAGTTCTTGTCGGGTTTGAGCTGGGTCTACTGGTTAGCGTTCATCCCCGTCCTGGGGTTCCTGGTCTTCGTCCACGAGTTGGGCCACTTCCTGGCCGCCCGCAAGATGGGTGTCAAGGTCGAGGAGTTCGGCTTCGGCATTCCGCCCCGCGCCGCCACCCTGTTCGAGCGCGACGGCGTCAAGTACACTCTCAACTGGCTGCCCCTCGGCGGCTTCGTTCGCATGGCGGGCGAGGAGGGCAACTTCGACACCGAGGGCAGCCTGTGGAGCAAGAAGCCCTGGCAGCGCGCCTTCATCCTCGTCGCCGGTCCCGCCGCCAACCTTATCACGGCCGTCATCCTGTTCACCCTCGTCTACGCCATCGGCATCACCATCCCCACTCCCGCCGGCCGCGTCCAAATCCAACAAGTCATGCCCGACTCGCCCGCCCTGGCGGCCGGGCTTCAGCAGGGCGACCTGGTCATCTCGGTCGACGGCCAGCCCATCGCCCGTGAGAATGACCTGCTACAGGCGATGGAGAAGGCGGGCGGCAAGACCGTCCCCATGGTCGTCGAGCGCGGCGGCCAGCAGATTACCCTGACCATCACCCCGCGCGCCAGCGGGCCCGTCAAGGCCGGTATCTACATGGGACCGGAGCGCGTGGAAGAGGAGGTCATCCGCTACTCCCTGCCACAGGCGTTTATGAAGGGCGTCCAGGAGACAGCGGCGGGCGTCGTCGGCCTCATCGCCTTCCTGGGCCAGGCCCTCGGCGGCTTGTTCACCCGCGCTCCAATGCCAGAAGGCGCGGGCTTCACCGGTCCGGTCGGCATCGCCCGCATCGCCGGTGAGGTGGCGCGCGAGGGCATCGACAAGCTGCTCTACTTCGCGGCGGCCATCTCCATCTCGCTGGGTACGCTGAACCTGCTCCCCGTCCCGGCCCTCGACGGCGGCCGCCTGCTGTTTGTCTTGGTCGAGTGGGCGCGCGGCAAGCGCATCCCGCCTGAGCGCGAAGCCCTCGTCCACGCCGTCGGCATGATGAGCCTGCTCTTCCTGATGCTCGTCATCTCCTACTTCGACGTCAGCAAGTGGGTCTCCGGCGTGGGGCCGCTCGGCCAGTAGCGACGGTAGACGTACAGACAAAGCAGGAGGGGAGGGCTACTCAGCCCTCCCCTCCTGCTTTTCAGTGAGGTTGTGGCACACCACTACACCCGTCGTTCAATCACCACCGAACTCGTCCGACCCAGGTCGTAGCGGCCGAGGCGATATGGCATATCGGCCATCGCGAAGTTGAAGGAGCCACCGACCACACTCCCCGTCACGGCTTCGTCGTAGCCCTCACCGGCTCGACCGTTGAACTGGAACTTAAGCCGTGCGAAGGGAGAGGTGATCATCTCCGTACTCATGCGGTGGTAGGTTGTGGCAGGCGTCACGCTGAGGGAAGCAGTCACCGGGAAGCTCTGATACGTGCTACTTGAAGTTGCGTTGTTCCATTGCCAGCCCGACACTGCGGTGTTGACGGTGAGCGTCGCCGATTTCAGGCTGGCGTCGAGGCGGGCATCAGTGGTCGACACGTTGCCCCAGTAATCCTCGAAGAGACCGTTGCACCAATCATAGCGTGTCAGTTCGAGGAACCCGCCTGAGAGGAGTTGTAAACCACCGGGCGGGCTTTTGCTCTCATACAGGAAGGCGCTGACCTGTCCGCCCTCCCAACCGCACCATGACCCGTTCGCATCGAGAAGCGACCGACCAAACGAGAAGTAAGCCGACTGCGCCTCCGTGTGCGTCACGTCGGCTGCCTCGGCTGGCCCCGACCAGGGGAAGACCGAGAGCATCAAGGCCAATACCAGCGCCACGAGTAGTACCCTCCGCATTGTGTCCTCCTATGTGTATGGGCCAGCCTGTTCCACCGCGCTCGTAAGCTCGTGGTCTGTTGTAGGACAGAACGGCGGGTTGCGACAGACCGGCAATGTAAGATAGTCCGTAGTATAGCATAATGATTTCTTAATGTCAAGTTATTTCTTTTTGTCTCTTGGTCTGTTGTCTGGTTAAGTCTTTTTATCAAATCCCTTCCGTCTTCTTGCTCGAATCGCCGTTTCCGGCTACCCTTTCTCTTATTGACTTCTCACCGCACCCTCAGCCGGTTTTAAGCCCGCCCCTGTATCATTACTCTCTGGTATAGACTCAATTCTCGCCCTGTATAGGAGTGGAGTGCATGACTAGTCCGGTTCCGCAGCCCGCCGCCCCGACGATGCCGAAGGCGGCCGCCTTCGACCCGGCCCTCTCGCCGGCCATCGTCGAGCAGATGATGTTTGAACTGAAGCGCCTCATTGTCGGCCAGGACCGCCTGTTGGAGCGCCTGCTCGTCGCGCTCCTGTCGCGCGGCCACGTCCTGCTCGAAGGCGTGCCCGGCCTCGCCAAGACGGCCACCGTCAAGTCCATTGCCAAGGTCGTCGGCGGCAGCTTTGGCCGCATCCAGTTCACCCCTGACCTCGTCCCCGCCGACCTGGTGGGCACGCGCATCTATAATGGCAAGACCGGCGAGTTCGCCACCGAGCTTGGCCCCGTCTTTGTCAACCTCCTCCTGGCCGACGAGATCAACCGCGCGCCCGCGAAAGTCCAGTCGGCGCTGCTCGAAGTCATGCAGGAGCGCCAGGTTACCATCGGCAAGCAGACCTTCACCGTCCCCAACCCGTTCCTCGTCCTGGCGACGCAGAACCCCATCGAGTCCGATGGCACCTACCCCCTGCCCGAAGCGCAGCTGGACCGCTTCATGTTCAAGGTGCTGGTGGACTATCCCTCCTACGAGGACGAGATCGTCGTCGTCGACCGCATCACCGGTCCGTCCATCAACCTGCGCACGCTGACTACCCCCGAGCGCCTGCTCCAACTCCAGCAGGTCGTCGACCGCATCTATGTCGACCCGCGTGTTACAGCCTACGCCGCCGCCCTCGTCAATGCCACCCGCAAGATGAAGGACCACGGTCTCCAGCAGTACGCGCCCGCTGTGGCCTTTGGCGCCAGCCCGCGCGCCTCCATCAACCTCATCCTGGCGGCCCGCGCCCTGGCCTTTATCCGCAACCGCGAGTATGTCCTGCCCTACGACGTAGCCGACCTGGCGGGTGACGTCATGCGCCACCGCCTGGTCATGAGCTACGACGGCATCGCCAACGGCGTCACCGCCGACCACGTCATCAACGCCGTCCTCCAGCGCTACCCTCCGCCGCGCCTCGACCTGGGAGACCGGAATGTGGCGTAAGCTCATCTCGTTCGAGGTGGTCAAGGCGCAGCCGCGTGCCGATGATGGACCGACGACTGAGAAAGAGCAGTCAGTGGTCAGTAGTCAGGGGGCAGGGGGCAGTGCTCAGCCGTCGGCGGTCAGCGGTCAGCGGTCAGCGGAAGGCGTGGGCGTCGCACCCGACCAGCTGCTACGGCGGCTCAACTGGACCATTCTGCGTCCGCTAGCGCGCTACCTCGGCGGTGAAGAGCGCTCGCTGGTGCGGGGTCCGGGCATGGAACTGGCCGAGATCCGCGAGTACCAGCCGGGCGACGACGTGCGCCACATCGACTGGAGCATCACGGCGCGCATGGACCGCCCCTACGTCCGCGAGGCCAACGTCGACCGCGCCCTGGACGCCTGGCTGCTGCTGGACATCAGCAGCTCGATTGACTGGGGGACGGCGCAGTGCTTGAAGCGTGACCGCGCCGTCGAGTTCGCCACCATTGCCGGGCAGCTGCTCGGCCGCAACGGCAACCGCGTCGGCGCCATGCTGTTCGCTGACCAGCCGCTGACCATTGTGCCGCCGGGCGTCGGCCGCGCGCACCTGCTCCAACTACTGTCCAAGGTGCGCGAGACGCCGCGCCAGGCGACGCGCGGCCAGACCGACCTCAGTGGCGCCTTGACCCGCGCCAACTCGATCATGCCGCGTAAGTCGCTGGTCCTGGTCGTGTCTGACTTCATCGTGCCCGGCGGCTGGCAGCAGCCCCTGGGTCGGCTCGCCCAGCGGCACGAGGTGGTCGCCGCGCGCCTCCACGACCCGCGCGAGGGCGAGTTGCCCGACATCGGGCTGGTCACGTTCGAGGACCCGGAGACGGGCCAGCAGTTGACGGTTGACACCGGCAGCCGCAAGCTCCGCGAGCGCTACCGCCAGGCCGCCCAGCAGCAGGCCGAGCAGATCCACGCCGACCTGGTGCGCTGCGGCGTCGATGAGTTGCCGATTAGCACCGAGACCGACTTGCTGCCAACGCTGGTGCGCTTCCTGAACGCCCGCAAGTACCAGCGCGCCGCCATTATGCGCCGGTCAGGCGTCGAGAGTTGAGCGTTGAAGGTTGCGGATTGGGTTGAAGGTTGAAAGTTAAAGGTTACAGGTTCAAGCCCCGAACTTGTAGCCCCATCGACGTGCATCCTTCAACGCGCAGCTTTCAACCTGTAACCTGTAACCTGCAACCCCCCGAGGAGGTTGTCCGTGTCTTTTCAGTGGCCGTGGTTATTGTTAACCCTTGCCCTTATTCCCATCGTTTTCGGCCTGTATCTCCTGGCCCAGTGGCGGCGTCGCCAGTACACCGTCCGCTTCACCAACCTGGCCCTGCTTGGCTCGGTGGTGGGGCGCAGGCCGGGCATCCGCCGCCACATCCCAGCCTTTTTCTTTCTTGCAGGTCTGACGACACTGCTGGTCAGCCTGGCGCGGCCCGAGGCCGTCATCCGCGTCCCGAAGGACCAGACCGCCGTTATGCTCGTCATGGACGTCTCCGGCTCGATGCAGGCCGACGATCTCAAGCCGACGCGCATGGAGGCGGCCAAGAACGCGGCCCACGCCCTGGTCGACTCGCTCCCCGACCAGATGCTCGTCGGCCTGGTGAGCTTCAACGCCGCGCCGAGTGTCAATGCGCCGCTGGCGCGTGACCATACCATCATGCACCGCGGCATCAACAGCCTGTATGCCAACGGCGGCACGGCCATCGGCGAGGGGCTGAACATGGCTCTCGACCAACTGGCCCAGCGTCCCGCCAATGACAAGGGTGAGCGCGCCAACGGCGTCGTCGTCCTGCTGTCCGACGGCGCGAACTCGGCCGGCCGCGCCCCGGCCCAGATCGCCCAGCGGGCGAAGGACGAGGGCATCCGTGTCTACACCATCGGCATCGGCGAGCGCGGCTCGCGGGCAACCCTGCGCACCGGCCAGCGCGTCGACCTGGACGAGACGACGTTGCAGGCCATCGCTCAGACCGCCGACGGTGAGTACTTCTACGCCGCCGACGCGAACGACCTGGAAAAGATTTACTCGGACCTGGGGTCGCAGGTGAGCTGGACCGAGGAGCGCACCGAGGTGACGGCGCTGTTCAGTGCGGCCGGCACAGTGCTGATGCTGTTGGCCGGCCTCTTCAGCCTGTGGTGGTTCGCCCGCCTCCCGTAAGTAAACCAGACGGCCCCCTGTCCGCGTTGGGAGAGGGGGCCGTAAGGGAGGTTAGGACACTGGCTGCCGGTCGAGCTTGCTACAAGGTTCGCATTCGCGTCGACCACGCTCAGTTTATCATACTGAGATTACGGCTCGCATTACTGATGAACGCCGCCTACCCTGACGCCCTCACCAAATCCCGCGTCTCGGCCTGGCCCTGAGCGGCCTCTGCTTCGGGGACTGCCAACACAGCCGTCACCGTCTCGCCCGCCTTGAGCTTCACCAGCGGGTGGCTGCGCGCCGACAGTTCCATCTCCAGCGGGGCCTTTGTCGGCTCGATGCGCACGAGACGCGCGGCGGTCACGGCCCACAGCCCCTTACCCTCTGCCAACCGCGTCAGCGCCGCCACCTCACGCCGCACCACTGCGCTGCCCGACGTGACCTCGCTTGTCAAGGGGATGGCGAAGGCCGGCAGGCGCTTGGCATAACCGTCCGCCGTCACCAGCAGCAGGTGGTCGCGGGGCCGTACGGCCACGACGCCCACCACCCGCTCCCCCTTCGCCTTGCTCAGCTTGATCAACTGGCTCCCCTGCACCGACAACGACCCCACCGAGACGCGCGCCACGCGCCCGCTGTTGGTCACGACCACCAGGTGGTTCTCGCTGGCCGCCCCCAGGATAGCGCCAGGCCAGTTCGGCATCGCCCAGTCCAGCTTCAATGGCCGTGGCCCCTCGATCAGCCCTCGGCTGCGCTCCATGCTCATCGTCCGCGCGTAGCCTCGCGTCGTCACCAGGACCAGCCGCTCGGCGTCCCGCATCGCGCGCCAGTCGGCGATGGCGCATAGCTCCTCGCCCGGCTCGAAGTCGCGCAAGTCGGCGCGGCGGAAGCCGCCCTCCTGGAGCGTGGCGATCTGGCGCGGCGTCTGGAGCAGCAGGCGGTACTTCGACGTGACGATGAGCGCCGGCCCGTCGGGCGGGAGGGCCAGCGCCGTCTGCGCCTGGAAGGGGGCCTCCGCGACGCTGTCTCCCAGGTCTAGCGCCGCCCCGTCCTCACCCGGCGCGTGGGGCAGCGTCAGCAGGCGGTGGCCGCCGAAGAGAACGAGCGACGGCCCGGCGTCGGTCGCCTCAATGGGCGCCGTCTCGTCGCTGTCGACGCGGCGCTTGAGCAGGGCGAGGTTGACCGGCGCGACGTTGGGCCGCTCGAAGGCCATGTCGGCGTGGTGGCCCTCCCCCTTGCGGTAGGCGCGGGACGCAATCTCGCCCGCCTGGATGCCGTGGCCGATGATGCCCAGCCCCGACGTCACGCTGCTAAAGACGTCCAGGCTACGCACCTTGTCCTCGCCGAACTTGCGCGCCAGCATGCGCTGGAAGACGGGAATCTGCGACGAGCCGCCGGTGCGGATGACCACGTCGATATCGGCGGGCCGCAACCCCGAGCGGGCCAGCGTCTCGTCCACCAGGTGGTCGACGGCGTAAATCTCAGGCTGAATAATGGCTTCGAATTCGGCGCGGCTCACGGGCTGGCGAATACTGAACGCTGGCGCGATGAGCCGAATATCCGTTTGCTCTGTCTCCGACAGGCGGCGCTTGGCCCGCTCGACTACCTCGAACATGCGCAGCCCGTAGTTCCCCGTCACCAAGTCGAGCAGCGCCTGAAGCCGGCGCGGCTCGCGCGCCGTCGCCCGAATCTCGCGCAGCATTCTCAACTGGTTCGGCATCTGCAACTCGATAATCGTCTGCCAGTCGGCCAGTGTGTCGTAGATCCACGACGGGACGGGCAGCGGGGCGCTGCGGGGGCCGTACTCGGTGTTCTCGCCGAAGTGCGGAGCGAGGCGGGCGCGCAGGAGCTTCTGGTCGAACACGTCGCCGGCGATGGGGAGGCCACCGGTCGCCAGCACCTGGCGGCGGCGGTTCCGCCCCAGCCGCATCACCGTGATGTCCAGCGTGCCGCCGCCGAAGTCGAAGACGAGGATGCTCTGGTCGCCCTGGGCGGCCTCGGCGTAGTGGAACGCGGCGGCGATGGGTTCGTACTCCAGGTAGACCGTCTCGTAGCCCGCGCGGAAGGCGGCTTCGAGCAGCCGTTCCTGGGCCACCTGGTCGGCCTGGGGGTCAGTGGCGAAGCGCACCGGCCGCCCCAGCACAATCTCGCGCAACTCGCGGCCCAGGATCCGCTCGGCGCGGGTGCGGGTGACGTAGAGGTAAGTGGCGATCAGGTCTTCGAGGGGCAGGAAGAACTGGCCGACGACGGTGCCGGGGTAGTGAATCTCGCGCAGCGCCGTCTTGAACGACAGGAACAGGCGGCCCGGCGACAGGGCATCCACCCAGGCGTAGACGTCGCGGATGAAGGCGGGCAGCTCGGCGAAGACCTGCTCAATCTCGCCCACCCACACCCGCTCCAGGCGAATGGCGCGGCCGAGGTTCTGCTCGAAGTAGCGGTTGACCGCCGCCCGCCCGATGGCGATGCTCTGGTCGTTGGTGATGTAGAGGGCCGTGCGCGCGACGGCGTTGTTGGGACTGGAGGGGTCGATGGGGAGGAGGTTCACCTGGCGGCCGTCGTAGACGGCCATGCCGGAGTTCGTGGTCCCGAAGTCCATGCCGACAATCATCGTCCCTGGCTCCTTCTGGTCTGAAAGCCTCCCCTGGGTCCTAAACCCGTGGGAGGCTTTGCGAATCAGTGCGCTCGACTTGTGAGTCTAGCACAGTCTGAGGGGAGCCGGGAACACCTGGACAGGTGACACTGTATCATCCATAAGCATGTCAGCCGTGCGTCACTCGTCGCGACGCCGCTTGCCGCCCTGCGGACGGCTCGGGCGCGGCCGGTCCTCGCCGGGCCGCCGCCGCTCGCCATACGGTCGGTCGCCACCCCGTGGTCGGTCGCCACCCCGTGGTCGGTCGCCGCTGCGTGGTCGGTCGCCATAGGGCCGATCCCCGCCCGGGCGGTCACCGCCACGTGGGCGATCACCGTAGGGTCGATCCCCCCCCGGGCGGTCACCGCCACGTGGGCGATCACCATAGGGCCGGTCTCCCCCACGGGGGCGGTCGCCATACGGTCGGTCCCCGCGGGGGCGGTCGCCATACGGCCGGTCTCCCCCACGGGGGCGGTCGCCGTACGGTCGCGGCGCGCGGGGGCGGTCGCCATAGGGCCGCTCGCCACGCGGTTGGTCCTCCGGCGGGCCGGCTGGCTCGTCCTCGCGTATCCGCACCTCGGGGCCGGGGCGGCGCTTCTCACGAGGTAGGTCCTTTGGGCGGTGCCCGCCCCACGACATGGGCGGCGCCGACTCGCCCTCCTCCTCGCCCGGGGTGGCCTCTTCCCCCTCCGCGGCCTCGGCGCGTTCCGCCACCAGCCACGTGCCCGTCGCGCGGGCCACGAGGCGCGGCGTTTCCAACACTTCGCCTGCCAGCGGCCGCGCCACGGTCCGTGCCGAGCGCACCACTTTGTGGGCGACGAGGTCAATCACGCACGTCCGGCGGCCGGTCTCGACCAACCGGCCCCGCACTTCCAGGTAGTCGCCCACCTGGACCGGCCCCAGCATCTCCACGCTGCTATAGCCGCGCAGGGTGCCCTCGTCGCCCGACTGGCGGATACACAGTTCCGCCGCCACGTCGTGGAATAGCTCCAGGACGCGCGTCGGCTCGACCTGGCCGGTCTCGGAGCGGGCATCGCGGGCCGATAGACGAATTCGGATCACATTCTCGTGGGCCATGGGTGACTCCAGGTCTAGGCTGCGTGGGGCGGGGGAAAGGTCCTCCATCATAACACACGTTAGCCGAAAAGCACAATTCGCGCCGTCGTTTGCCTTTCTCCCTCAACTGTTCGTATAATACACTCTATATGAGTGAGCAGGTATTCCCCGCGCAAACATCGGCGTCGCGTCGCGCCTGGTGGCCGGTCGGCGTCGTCCTCCTCGGTCTGATACTCCTGGGCGGTGTGGCTCTGGCAGGCTGGCGTGGCTATACAGAGGGACGGGCGATCCGCCAGCAGCGCGAGCGCCAGGCAGCTGCACTGCACGTCGGCCGCGCCGACGCGCTGGCGAGTGTCGGTGAGACGGCGCTGGCGCAACAGGAGCTTCTCGATGCCCTGCGCCTAGCCCCCGACTACCCCGCCGCCGAAGAGCGCCTCAGCCGTCTCCGCGAGGAGAAGCCCAACGTGCCGGTCGTGCTGTCCGTCCCGCCGACGCCGACGCCGGTCCCCACGCCAACCCCCTCGCCGGCGGATCTCGTCGCCCAGGCGGAGCAGGCCGGGCAGGACGGCGACTGGTCGAAGGCCGTGGTGACGCTGGAAGACATTCGCACTCACAACCCTGACTTCGACACCGAGCGCGTGACCGACCTGCTCACCCGCGCCTACGTCTCCCAGGGCTTGCAGAGTGTCGACCAGGGGGAGATGGACGCCGCCATCGAGCGCTTCGAGACGGCGCTGCGCCTCGACCCGACCAACCTGGAGGCGGGCGTTCAGCGCGACCTGGCCCGCCAGTACCTGGACGCCATTAGCCAGTGGGACCAGAACTGGAGTCAGGTCATCGACAAGCTCGACCAGATGTACCAGAAGGCCCCCGATTACAAGGACGTCACGCCGCGCCTGGCGCTCGCGTACGTCATCCAGGGCGACCGCCTGCTCGATAACCGCCAGGGCTGCGCCGCTCTCGAAGCCTACAACCGCGCCCTCGTCATCAGCGATCAGGCCGACACGCGCGCCAAGCAGGCGCGCGCCCGCCAGGTCTGCGCCGGGGGCGGGTACGTCGCCCCGGCGGCGCCGCGCCTCAACCCGCGTATCGTTGGTACACAGGATATTGGCGGCGCCACCGGGCAGATCCTGGGTCGCATCATGGGCCGCCAGGGTCGCCCCTTGGGCCTGATGGTCGTGACCGCCGAGGTGGCCGGAGCCATTGGCCGCAGCGCTACCTCCGACGCCCAGGGCCAGTTCAGCTTCGACAACCTGGCGCCCGGCGCGTACACCATCGACGTGCCGGCTGGCATCGGCCCCACCCTCCCCGTCAAGATTGAACCGGGCAAGCAGGTGGTCATTGAGTTTGTCGAACCCTAAAACGTGATGGGTGATCAAGGCCGAGGGCAGACTGGCACGCCGCTTGCCTGTTACTCGTCACCTGGTACTCATCACCTTATAGAGGAGCATCGCATGTCCGACTTATCCGACCTTGGTGAAGTCGTCCATGAGACGCGCGAGGCGCTGGGACGCTATCTCTTCTTGAGGCAGTCGCCCCTGGAGGCGCGGCCAGGCGCCCTGACCGACACCCTGAACCACTTGGGGGAGGTGCGCGAAGGCTTTCAACTCTCGCTGCGCGTCGGCGCCGTGAAGCGCTCCTCCGAGTTGCACGACCTTGTGCGCCGCTTCCTCGTGGATTGGCGCTGGCTGGAGGAGGAAGGCTTCAGTTTCCTGCCGCCCGACGAAGTCCAGCGCGTCCGAACCCAACTGCTCGCCTTCGCCCACGCCTACACCGCCCTGGCCTTCCTGCCGCGCCTGCCCGCCCCCCACATCACCTATCCCGGCCGTCCCACCTACGCCGACATTCCTATCCCCCGCACGCCGGGTGAGACTCTGGAACGCATCGACGAGCTAGAGGAAGTCCTGACCCGCGCCACCGTGCGCCCCCGCTCGGCCCTCCACCCCGAGCCGCTGCGCCGCACCTACGCCTACTTCGAGGCCAGCGCCTGGCTGATTACCGACTATCGCAAGCGCACCGGCGCCTAGCCCGACGACGGACGATAGACGGGCTACGGTCCATCGTCTAGCGTCCATCGTCCTCCCCACGGAGATCTCGTGAGCGACAAGATCGTCTACCACTCCCGCATCTTCGACATTCGTGAAGTCACTGAGCCGGGCGGCGCCAAGAAGGCTTATCTCATCCACCCCGGCTCGGTCGCCATCGTCCCGTTGCTCGAGAAGGACGGCGTGATGCACGTCGTTCTGGTACGGCAGACACGCGGCGCGGCGGGCGAGCGCCTGCTTGAGTTGCCGGCCGGCACCCGCGAGCCGGGCGAGAGCGCCGAGACTACCGCCCGCCGCGAGTTACCAGAAGAGATCGGCTACGCCTGCGACAGCATCGAGCGCATCGGCGGCTTTTTCCTGGCGCCCGGCTACAGCAGCGAGTTCATGGACCTATTTGTGGCGCGCGGCTTGCGCGAAGAACACGCCGAGGCCGACGCCGACGAGGACATCGACGTCGAGACCATTCCCCTGGCCGAGGCCGTCCGCCGCGCCTACGCCGGCGAGTTCCGCGACGTCAAGACCGTGGCGGGTATTCTCATGGTCGCTCAAAGCACGCACGAGTAAGAGTGCATATCGCCACAGCCATCGAACCCATCCTTTTTGCCGCGGCGCTGCTGCTGCTCTTTGGCATCATTGTTAGCAAGGCCGCGACGCGCACTGGCATCCCCGCCCTCCTGCTCTTCCTGGCCCTGGGCATGCTCGCCGGGTCGGAAGGGGTTGGCGGCATCTACTTTGACGACGCCTGGCTGGCGCAATCTGTCGGCGTGACGGCCCTGGCCTTTATCCTCTTCGCCGGCGGCTTCGAGACCAATTGGCCCACCATCCGCCCGTTGCTCGGGCGTGGTATCTCCCTGGCTACCCTCGGCGTCATGCTCACCGCGCTCATCATCGGCGCGCTGGCGGTCCTGGCGCTGGGCTTCTCCTGGCGCGAGGGCCTTCTCCTCGGCGCGATTGTCTCCTCCACCGATGCGGCGGCCGTCTTCAGCGTCCTGCGGGCGCGCGGCGTGGGTCTGAAGAAGGGGCTGGCCCCGCTCATCGAGCTCGAGTCGGGCAGCAACGACCCCATGGCCGTCCTCCTCACCCTCGGCCTCATCCGCCTGCTCGTCGAGCCGTCGACGTCCCTCGTCTCTCTGCTTCTCATGTTCGTCCGCCAGATCGTCGTCGGGGCGCTCCTTGGCTACACCATCAGCCGCCTCAGTGTGCTGCTCATCAATCGCCTCCGCTTGGACTACGACGGCCTCTACCCCGTGCTGAGCCTCACCCTGGTCCTCTTCACCTACGCCGCGACGAGTCTGCTCGGCGGCAACGGCTTCCTGGCCGTCTACCTGGCGGGCCTGGTCCTCGGCCAGCACGATTTCATCCACAAGCGCAGCCTCATGCGCTTCCACGATGGCCTGGCCTGGCTGATGCAAATCGCCATGTTCCTCACCCTGGGCCTGCTCGTCTTCCCCTCGCGTCTGATCCCCATCATGGGCGTCGGCCTGCTCGTCTCGGCCGTCCTCATCTTCGTCGCCCGCCCCATCAGCGTCTTTCTGTCCCTCGCCGCCGCCCGCATGACCCGCGCCGAGAAGGCCCTGGTGTCGTGGGTGGGACTGCGCGGCGCGGCGCCCATCATCCTGGCGACCTTCCCGCTGGTGGCTGGGTTGCCCCAGGCCGACAACCTATTCAACGTTGTCTTCTTTGTCGTCTTGACCTCAGTCCTGATCCAGGGCACGACCATCCCCCTCGTCGCCCGCTGGCTCGGCGTGGCCGCTCCTTCCCCGAGCCGACCCGGCCAGCCCCTCGAGTTCGCCCCGACGGCCTCGCTCAGCAGCAAGTTGGTCGACGTGACGCTTCCCCCCACCTCAGCCGCCGTCGGGAAGCAGATCGTTGATCTTCGTCTCCCCCGCGAGGCCCTCGTGGTGCTGTTGCGCCGCGACGACGAGTACCGCATTCCCCACGGCGGTACGCTCCTCCAGGCCGGTGATACCCTGACCATCCTCGTAGACAAGAGCGCCCTCAACCACGTACGCGCGTTGGGCAAAGGGTAGCCCCGGCCGCGCTCCCCAAGGTAACGTGAAAAAGATATGAAGGTTCCGGCCCTCCAATAGCCTCCTTTGCCCAGTGTTCATAACATTTAACCACTCCGGTCCGTTCTCTGAATCAGGGGGGACAGGGCTGCCTGTCTTGCTCCGCGCGGCGCTGTGGGGGGAAAATCGTCGCGCGCGTAGCGTGCGACCATGGAGGAGGCATAGCGATGTCGTCGAAATCTCGATGGCAGGCCACTGTATCCGCCGGCGTGGCCGTCTTGAAGACGCGCCGAGCGGTTCAGGCTGGGATGGCTTGCACAGTTCTACTCGTTGTCCTGGCCGTGGTGTTAGGCCTGGGCGGCGCGCCCGACGCCGGCGCGCAAGGCCCGGCGCCCTACTATACCCTGCGTGTCTATGGCCGTGACTACTTCGGCGCGGGCGTCGATAATGTCAACGACCCGGGGGCGGGCTTGCAGGCGGCGATCTCTGACCCCCTGACCGGCGCCGTTCCGGAAGACGCCCCGTATACCGACCTCCTCGGGGTCTTTCATCCCCAGCATCCCCAAGCGCCGCGCAAGGACAGTGTGACTTGGAACCCGGCCTACATGGCCGAGGGGTTCACGCTGGACGAGAACCAGCGCACCGGCCTCTATAACCAGATCTTCGCCGGCAACCTCAACGCGGCCGAGAAGGTCTGGCGGCGGCACTGGTACGAACCCCAGCACTGGGACAAGGACCTCAACCGCGACGGTCGCCTCACCCGTGACCCCAAGACCGGCTTCCCCACCGACCCGCGCACCCTCGGCGGCACGACCGTCTGGTTCGACGACATCTGGTATCCGGCCATCATGCAGGAATTCACCTACATGTTGATGCAGAACCAGGCGCCCGTCGCCAGTGGCCCGAACAAGCCCGAGCCGCTGTTCGGCCAGGCCGGCCAGACGCAGTTCGTCTTCCCGGTCGGCATGCGCGGTAGTGACCTGTTCGGCCCCGATGGCCAAATCGACGTCAACAACGGCGCCAACGATCTGACCGGCTACGGCCTGACCAGCCTCGACGCCGACTTCGACAACGTCCCCGACATCGTCCACGTCGACAGTGAGTTGTCGCTGTTCCAGAAGACCGGCATTGGCGCGGACTTCAACGGCGACGGCGTCCTCCAGGGTCTCAAGCTCGGCGCGGCGAACCAACCCGACGGCACCGAGCTAGCGGTTCTCCACGTCAACCTCAGCGACCGCCCGCTGCGCGTCGGCCAGTATGCCCAATTCCTCGATCACGTCGTCAAGGTCAGCGGCATCTTCAACGAGTCGGTCGTCCTGGAGATCTGGTACACCGGCGACCTGCGCCCGCGCTACCTCGGCTCGGAAATCCTCTATGTGGGCGACATGGCCCTGGCAGGCACGCAAGGCCCCCCGCAGCCCATCCGCGCTGTCCAGAACGGCGGTCCGGGGACCAACATGTGCGTCTTCCCGACCGGTCCGTGGTTCGCCTACGTCGACAGTGTCGACACCGCCGACGGCACCGCCAGCGTCTGGCTGGGCCGCGCCCTCGGCCACCCGTTCACGGCGATGGAGGACGCACCGGGCGTGCCTGACCGCCGCCCCGGCGACCCATGGTTCCTCAAGCGCTTCTATGTCGACGGCCACGAGTACAACGTCGTCGCCTTGTCCGCCCGCAGCAACGGCGCGCCTACCTACGCCAACACCTGCGACCTGGACGTCGACAACAACCGCATCATCGACGCGCCTGGCCCGGTCGACCCGTCCGACTTTGAGTTCATCACCCTGCGTCAGCCCATCCCCAAGGGGCCGGATATCACCAACGCCCAGCACTCGGTTCGTCTCAAGGGCTACGCCCCCAATGAGGCGCTGCCCTCGCTGCCGCCCTACAACTTCGAGCACTACATCTTCACCGATGTCAATGGGCTGACCGACCTGACTCCGGCCGGGTCCGCCGACCGTGTCGGCTTCATCGGCAAGCTGGTCGGCCCCGTGCCACCCATCCTGGCCGCCAACGGCCCCGTCCCGTATGTCACCGCTAGCGGCACGGTCTACAACGACCCACGTGAGACCGGTTGGTCCTACCGCAGCGAGACCATCAACCCCGCCTTCCTGGGCGCGCTGCGCGAGAAGTACGGCGAGAACCCAGGTGAAGGCGGACCGGAGACCGAGTTCTTCTTCACCGAGCAGTATTGGACGCTGCCCTACGCCTACACCGAGTTTGCCCTGCCCGACCTCAACCCGTCGCGCACCGGGACGCGCGGCGACCCCTACACAGGCCAGACCGTTGTCAATCCCGACCTATACCTTCTGACCAGCGCTTTCCGCGCGCCCCAGGGCCAGTACCAGCTCTGGGTTCAGGGGCAGAACACCCCCTACCGCTGGGGCGACTGGCCCGACGCCGTCACCGCGCCACCCGTCCCGCTCCAGAACCGCGTCAAGTTCTGGTTCGACCCGGCCAGCGGGGGCGACAATAACCCGTCCGGCAAGATCTACAAGGACGGCGACAGCCTCCGCGTCTACGGCAAGACCGTTGTCACGCCCACCGCCTCGCCAACGCCGGGCGGCGGCTGCGTCCCGCGCGACATGGCTGGCACGGCGGGCGACCTGAGCATCCTGGACGCCAACGGCTGCGCCGTCGAAGTCCCGCCCTATACCGACCCGTGGGCCCCCTTTAACCCGCAGCTGCCCCAGGCCCCGCGCAAAGACTCGGTGACTTTTAACCCGGCCTACCTGGACGAGTTCCGCAACGGCGGCGAACCCATCGCCCCGCTCTACGGCCGCATCTCCATCGAGGAGGCCGACGCCCGCGAGAAGGTCTACCACCGCATGTGGTACGAGCCATTCTATCTCGACAAGCTGCGCTTCAGCGGCGACCCGTCCCAGGATTACCGCTTCTCGGCCCTGATGCAGGAGTTTACCTACCTGCTCATGGATACCCAGGACCGGCCGTCCCATGCCCAGCCGGGCAACAGCCGCTTCGTCTTCCCCATGGCGACCGAGCGTGACCAGTTGCCCGTCCCGCCGCGCACCGCCGGTGTCGGCTGGAACCCGGCCACGCCCAGCTTCGGCTTCGGCCTGACGTCCTTCGACGCCAACTTCGACGGGCAGCCCGACATCGTCAACATTGACAGCGAGCGCAGCCTGTCCACCAAGACGGGCGTCCAGGCCGACTTCAACGGCAACGGCAGCCTCGACACTCTCCGCCCCGGCCAGGCCATGGATGGGCTGGTCGTCTTCTCCGTCGAGAACGTCATGCTCCGCCGCGGCCAGAGTATCCAGTTCCTTGACCACCTCATCACCCTCGATAACATCGGCGTCGGCGGTTACGGCAGCGCGCCCAGCGCCGACTTCGACTTCTGGTACACCGGCGGCGGTCTGCGCACCCTGGGCAACGGCGAGTACTCGTCGCAGCCCGAGTTCATCCGCACCGCTAGCTTCCTGACCGGTGATATGGCCATCGCGGCCCGCAACAACGTCCGCCGCATCCCGGCCGGCGGCTCCAACTTCGGCCGCACCGACGGCGCCTGGTTCGTCAGCGTCCGCGCCGTCAACCAGTTCGACGAGTCCGTCGTCGTCACCGTCGGTCGTGCCCTCGGCGCGAGCCAGGCCGCCATTGACGACGGGGCCGGCGGTCATAACCTGACGCCGCCCAACCCGTGGTATCTCAAGCGCTTCTACGTCGACGGCCACGAGTACAACGTCGTCGCCGTCTACACCGTCGCCAGTGACACGGCCACGCCGCAGGCCGAGCCGTACGAGTTCAAGTACATCACCATCCGCACCCCCGTCCCGAAGCCTGCCAGCTTCGTCAACTACCAGGACAGCCTCGTCCTGCAGGGCTACTTCCGCGGCGCGGTGCTGGATAACCCGAACACCAACGTCATCTCGGTCATGCCGCCGTTCAACGTCGCGCACACCATCGCCGAGGACGTCATCCGTCTCACCCCCGCCCAGTTCGCCAGCGACGCCGAGCATCCAGTGACCGACTGCGTCGGCCCGCCGCGCGCCGCCAACCCGTTGACCATCACGGTGACGGGGGAGAGCCGCGAGCCGCGCCTGACGGGCGAGCTGCGCGAGCTGTTCTTCCTGCGCGATCTGCCGCGCTCGCAGGTCGGCGCGCAGCGTGACGTCTGGAGCACTGAGCAGTTCCACACCTACCCGGACCGCTACACCGAGCTGCGGCTGCCCGACGACCAACTGTACATGCTCACCAGCGACTGGACGTCGACCCAGAGCCGCCTGCACTTCTTCGCCTGCACCGACATCAACCCCGTCGTCGGTGGCACGCAGATGCTCCAGACGGACATCGCGACGGCCTACCAGCGCACCAACCCGAACCAGCTCCCGTTTGGCATCCCGTTCCCCAACACGGCGGGCGCGGGTCCGGCCGACTTCCCGGTCACAAGCGGCTCAGGCCACATCGACTTCTTCAACGCCGAAGGCCCGGTCGTCGCCAACAATCCGGCGTCGGTGCGCGTCAAGTTCAACTACAGCCCGCGTGACCGGGACGACGTCTACGTCAACCCGGCCACGCCGCCCACCCCCGGCCCGACGTCGACCCCGTCGCCATGCACCGGCCCCAGCTGCGCTGGCACCAACACCCCGACGCCTACCGGCACGGCGACGCCCACCCCAACCGGCTCGATCCCCGTCTCGCCGCTGTCCCTAACGTGCGTCTACTCGGCGCAGACCGGCCAGAACGTCTTGCAGTGGAGCTCGACTATCGTCTACGACAGCTTCCAGCTGTTCCGCACGCCCCAGTTCGGCAGCGGACCGAGCGTGCCGGTGGCAGGCAACACCTTCGTCTACATCGACGGTGCGCTGACCCCCAACACGAGCTACACCTACCAGGTGCGCGGCATCCTGGGCGGCATAGCCGGTCCGCTCAGCAACACCGTTACCTGCGGTGGTGGCCCTACGGTCACCCCGACGCCCACCGCGTCGCGGACGCCCACCCCGTCGCCGACCCCCATCATCGGTGTCGTGACTAACACGCCGACGGCGACGCCCTCGCAGCCGCCGAGTGGCCCCGTGACCCTGACGTGCACCTACTCCGCGCAGACCGGCCAGAACGTCCTCCAGTGGACCTCGACGGTGGTGTACGACACCTTCCAGTTGTTCCGCACGCCGCAGTTCGGCGGTGGGCCGAGTGTCTCGGTGCCGGGCAACACGTTCTTCTACATCGACAGTCCGCTGGCGCCCAACACGAGCTACACCTACCAGGTGCGTGGCATCC
>CAZLBQ010000012.1:0-27260 GCA_964557745.1 uncultured Anaerolineales bacterium | reverse complement strand
TACTGGAGCATCTGGGGGCCGCACCTGGAACGCTGGATCAAGTTCCCCTGGCCGCACCTCCTGTTCTCCGAGCCGACGCTCATCGCCGCCTGCAACCGCATCGAGGCCCAGGATCACGTCAACGACCGCTTCCCAGACTTCGTGCGCCTCGACCTGCGCGGCGTCGAGCGCTTCCCCCACGTCAATCACATGACCATGGCCGAGTTCGACGGCTATGTCGCGGCGCTGCCGCTGCGCGTCGTCGGGCGGCAGATGCTGCCCGTCGGCTACCACTTCCTGCCGCGCCTGGCCGCGCGCCTCGGCCCGCTGGGTCCTATCGCCCACACCGCCAACGACGCTCTGACCCGTCTCTCCATCACCCCAACGGGCCGCGAGGTCCTGGCGACGAAGGCCGTCGTCGTCCTGGAGCGCGTCGAGGATAGCCGATGAGGCGGGTACGCTGGATCTCGCTGGCCCTGACGGCTGTCGTGCTGGCCCTGCTGGCGCGGCTGCTGTGGAACCAGCGCGACCAACTCCTCAGCTACCCCTGGCAGGTCCACTGGCCCTGGCTGGTGTTCGCCTCGCTCATGCACGCCAGCACCATGGGCTGGTCGTTCCTCGTCTGGCACCTCAGCCTGCGGCGGCTGGCCGGCCGCGACGGCCCCAGCCTGCGCACGAACTTCGTCATCTACTACCCGACGCTCCTGGCGCGCCGCGTGCCGGGCACGGTGTGGTACGCCGCCGGGCGCGTCTGGCTCTACGAGCAGCAGGGCGTGGCGCGGCCCATCACGCTCGTGGCGCTGGCCCTCGAGTCGGCCATCATCTTCCTGGCGGGCGTCCTGTTCTTCGCCATGCTGCTGCCGTTCATCGGCCCGGGCGATAGCGCCCTCACGGCGTGGTTGGCGTCCATCCCGCCCTGGCTGGCGCTGCTGGGCATCGTCGGGGCGCTGGTCGTCATCTGGCCGGGCCTGTTGGAGTGGGTGATGAACTGGCTGCGGCGGCGCATGGGTCTGCCGCCGTTGCACCTGGGGATTGGCTACCGCGACCTGCTGGGCTGGCTAGGGCTGACGCTCATCGTGTGGCTGACGGCGGGGCTGGGCTTCTACGGCATCGTCAACGTCGTCTACCCGGCGGGCACGGACCTGCTGCCCGCCATGCTGTTCATCCATACGACGGCGGTGCTGCTGGGCATCGTCAGCTTCCTGGTGCCTGTGCTGCCCCTGGTCAAAGAGGTGACGATGACCGTCCTGCTGGCGGCGTACATGCCGCTGCCGGTGACGATTGTCGTCGCCATCCTGTACCGCGTGTGGTGGACGCTCAACGACGCCGCCTGGGCGCTGGGCGCGAGTCAGCTTGGCCAACCGCCCGCCGTTCCCGAGGAAGCTAAGGTCGGTCCCACCTCATAACCACCGATGAACGCAGATGAACGCGGATGGAATTATTCTTATTGGCGTCTATCGGCGTTCATCGGCGGTTGTATCAGCCGCCGAGGTGGATGCCGAAGAGGGGCAGGACGAACAGGACGACCAGCAGCGTCACCGACAGGAAGCTGATGACGATGGTCGTGGCCCAGGCGACAGCGTTGAAGGCGTGGCCGTTGGTGTAGCTGCCCATCAACTCGCGGTCGTTGATGAGCCGCATGATGAAGAACAGCTCGACGGGCAGCAGCACACCATTGATGGCCGAGGTGAGGACGAGCAACTGCACCAGGGGCAAGCCGGGGATGAGCACCACAATGGCCGAGATGCTGACCAGGAAGGCAATCAAGCCGTAGAAGATGGGGGCCTCGCGGAAGTCGCGGTTGAGGCCGTTCTCCCAGCCGAAGGCCTCGGTGATGGAGAATGAGGTCGTGATGGGCAGGACGCACGCTCCGATGAGCGACGCCCCCAACAGCCCGATGGCGAACAGGAGCGAGGCGTACGGGCCAGCGACGGGGGCCAGCGCCCGCGCCGCGTCCTCCGCCGTCTCGACCTCGATGCCCTGGACGTAGAGCGTGGCCGCTGTGGCGACGATGATGAAGAACGACACGATGTCCGACAGGACGGCGCCCAGGATGGCGTCGAAGCGCGTCAGCGGGTAGTCGGCAGGCGTCACGCCCTTGTCGACCACCGTCGACTGGAGCAGGAACTGCATCCACGGCGCGATGGTCGTGCCGACCGTCGCCACGAACATGAAGATGAAGCCGCTCTCCCAGCGCCACGACGGGACGAGCGTCGCCCGCAGTACTTCACCCCAGTCCGGTTTCGCCAGGAACGCCGCCACCACGTAGGTCAGGAAGACGGTCGTCAGGGCCAGGAAGATACGCTCGACGCGGCGGTACGAGCCGCGCGTAACGAGGACCAAGACGAGGAGGGCGGCGGCGGGCGTCGTCAGCCAGCGCGGGACACTGAACAACTCCATGGCCGCCGCAATGCCTGCGAACTCCGAGACCGTCGTGCCGGCGTTGGCGACGAGGATAATGAGCATGGCGAACGCCGTCCAGCGCACCCCGAACTGCTCGCGGATCAGGTCTGATAGCCCCTTGCCCGTCACCGCGCCCATGCGGGCCACCATCTCCTGCACGACGGCCATGCTGATCGTAATCAGCACCAGCATCCACAACAGCGAGTAGCCGTAGCGCGCGCCGACGGTGGAGTACGTCGCGATACCGCCCGCGTCGTTGCCGGCGTTGGCGGCGATGAGACCCGGCCCCAGCATGGCGAGATAGCGCAGCCAGTTGGCGCGCGGCCGCGCCTGCCAGCGTCCCCCCTGCTCGCGCAGTGTGTCGAGTTTGCCCCGCAGACCCATAGCCAAGCCTCCCCCGCAGCGGGGCCGACCGCTGTAATGTCAGCCAATCTGGATACCAAAAATGGGCAGGATGACGCTTACCACGAGGAGGGCCAGCGCCAGCGCGCCGATGACGACGGTCGTCGCCCAGGCGGCGAGGGTGTAAGCCCGACCGTTGCGCGCCGCCCCCATGATCTCGCCGTCGCTCGCCAGGAGCGTCATGAAGACGAGTTCGACGGGCAGCAGCAGCGCGTTGACCACCTGGATGACGATGAGCAGTTGGAACAGCGGCAGGCCGGGGATGAGGGTGACGACCGCGCCCAGGACGAGCAGCCCGGTGAACAGGCCATAGAAGATGGGCGCGTCGTCCAGGCTCTCGTCCAGCCCGGTCTGCCAGCCAAACGCCTCGCAGACGGAGAACGACGTCGCCAGGGGCAGCACGCCCGCCGCCAGCATCGACGCGCCGAACAGGCCGACGGCGAAGAGGGTCTTGGCGAACGGCCCGGCCAGTGGCTCCAGGGCCAGGGCTGCATCCGCCGCCGTCTCAACCTGGACGTGGTTGACGAACAGCGTCGCGCCGGTGGCGACAATGATAAAGAACGCGATGAGGTCCGAGAGTAGCACGCCGGCCAGCATGTCCACCCGCGCCTCGCGATACTCGTGCATCGTCACGCCCTTGTCCACCATCGCCGACTGCTGGAAGATCTGCATGTAGGGCGTGATGGTCGTGCCGATGAGCGCGACGAGGAGCACCAGGAACGCGGCGTCGGGCTGGACCGTCGGGACGACGGTGTTGCGCAGCACGGCGCCCCAGTCGGGTTTCGCCAGGAACGCCGAGATGACGTAGGCCAGGAACGTCGTCGTCATCAGCAGGAAGATACGCTCGACGCGGCGGTACGAGCCTTTGACCACCAGCCACCACAGCAGCGCGGCCATGAGAGGGACGGTGACCAGGCGCGAGAGGCCAAACAACTCGCTGGCGGCGGCGATGCCCATGAACTCCGAGACCGTCGTGGCGGCGTTGGCGATGAGCAGCGACAGCATGGCGAAGGCCGTCCAGCGCACCCCAAACCGCTCGCGGATCAGGTCTGACAGCCCCTTACCCGTCGCCGCGCCCAGCCGCGTCGCCATCTCCTGGACAATCGCCAGGCAGACGGTGATGATGATGAGCGCCCACAGGAGTTGGTAGCCGTACTGCGCGCCCACCGAGGCGTAGGTAGCAATGCCGCCCGCGTCGTCGCCCGCGACGGCGGCGATGATCCCCGGCCCCAGGATGGCGAGGTAGCGCAGCCAGCCAGGGCGGCGGCGCGGGGGCCACAGACGTCGCCCACCCTGCGCCAGCGCGAGGCGCTTGCGCCAGTCCATCACAGCGCGCCGCCAAAGAAGCGGCGCTGGCCCTCCTCGGGAATCAGCCGTTCCAGCGCGTCGTGGGCGTGGACGATGCCCGCCAGCGTCCCGTCGTCCAGAATCGGCATCGCCAGCAGGTTGTAGTGGACCATCTGCTCGGCCACGTCGCGCGCCGCCTCCCCGACGTGGGCCGTGATGAGGGCGCTGGTGGGACTCATAATCTCGCCAAGGGTCTGGTCATCCGCCGCCGCCAGCAGCCCGCGCAGGCTGACCACGCCCAGCAGCTTCTCCTGCTCGTCGACGACATAGAGGTAGTAGGCGAACTCCGGCATGTCTGGCTGCCGCACCCGAACGATGGCGTCGGCGACGGTCATGGACGGCGGCAGGGACAGGTAGTCCGTCGTCATCATACCGCCCGCCGTCTCCTCCTCGTACTGGAGCAGCTCGCGCACGTCGGCGGCGTCCTCCGCCTCCATCGCTTCGAGGATGTCCTGGGCCTGCTCGGGGGGCAGGTCGGCCAGCAGGTCGGCCGCCTCGTCGGTATCCATTTCCTCGATGATGTCGGCCGCGTCTTCGACGTCCATTGCCCCGATGACCGCCGCCTGTAGCTCTGGGTCGAGTTCCTCGACCGTGTCGGCAGCCACGTCGTCGCCCTGGCTCTCGGCGATGGCCTCGATGACCTCGCTGCCCTGCTGGTAGCCCAACTCGTTGATGATCTCGCCCAGGTCGGCCGGGTGCAGGCGGGCCAGCTTGTCGTAGCTCAGCTTGAGCTTGACGACGGGCGCTTCACTGGCGAAGTACTGGACGCTGTCCCACGGGATGACCTCGCGCTGCATACCCTGAGCGACGCGGCGCAGCCCCAGGCGGTCGACCAGCGACGCCGCACTGACGTCGACGCCGGCCACACGGTACACCGCCGCGCCCGGGTCGCGGCTGAGGGTGACATCGTTGACGCGGATGACGCGCCGCCCGTTGATGTCCACCAGTTGCTTGTCCAGCACGTCGCGGTTGAGCAGCACCTCACTGTCGCGGCGGGCGAAGGGGGCCAGGTTGAACTTGTCGGTCTTGAGGCGCACGCCGCCCTCGGTGATCTCGGCGATGTCCGAGGCGTGGATGAAGAAGCGCAGCCGGGCCCGACCGGTGATGGTCGTGACCAGGCCGGTCACCGGAGGAAACGTTTCCGTCTCGGTCATGCGCACGACCATGTCGGCCAGCTTGCCGATGACCTCGCCGCTCGCCCCGCGCACCTTCTGACCCAGCAGGCCCGACAGGTAGAGGATCGTGCTCGTCTTCTCCGCCATACGCCCTCCCGTGTTGCCCGATTGTAGCACAGCCAGAGAGAAATGACGAACAACTACGCTATGAGGGCCTTCTAAAAGCAAAACTTAGTGCACCCTGTGCTAGACTACTCCAAGTCACCAACCCCTTGTGGCCACGGAGGCCGGATATGTCAACCAACCCACTGTCCGATCTTGCCCGACGCCAGGCGCAATACGATATGCAGCATCGGTTAGCACGAGAACGCAGCGAGAGCCTGGGCTCGCTTATGGACGAGATGATTGACAGTTATCGCGTGGGTGAATTCGACAATGCCCTGGCGCTCACGCGTTTGACGCGAGATTTGCGCGCCTTTGCCGGCCAGCACTTTACCGTCTTCTATGCAGGGTTTCGTCCAGACGAGAGGTTCAACGGCAAATCAGAACTGGCCGAATCAGACAGTTTTCCCCCGGCCTATGCTTTCGACTTCATCTGTGATCAGGTGAGCAACGACCTGGAGGTGATCCAGCGCGCAGCCGAGCAGCGGCAGGACAAGACTCCGCATGGCACTGTCACTAACGCCCTCAGGCGCGCGGATAGCTTCGCCGGATTGGCTCTGCAACTAGCGCTAGACCGCAAGCTCATACCAGACCGCGAAAAAGCCGGAACGATCATACCTCCGCCTCTCATCACCTATCTCCAAAAATCCGCTTCGACGCGTGTCATCCCCTATTCCTCGATTGGTCTCATCGGCATCCCACTCACGACGGTTGGCGTCCCAGCCGACCTCCTGGCTATTCCCCATGAGGTCGGCCACTACGTATACTGGCAGGGCTGTCTACCTCCGGCCACCAACGAGGACATTACGTATATCCATGATGCGATCACAGAGGAGGTGTTGCAGGCGTTGCGGTCAGTCGAGATCGAGAATAAGTCTCTCTTGAGCTCGCTTTACCACTGGCGCGAAGAAATCTTTGCCGATGTGTATGGCACTCTTGTTGCTGGTCCTGCCTTTGCCGAGTCAGCGCAACGACGGGCGCTGACCTCTTCACGTGCGGGCTTCACTCACAACGATGACCATCACCCGCCGGCGATTATCCGCCCTTACATTCATTTAAGAGTGCTCGAGCGCCAGGGCAATCCATGGGCAGACCGACTCAAGAAGGTGTGGGCCATGCGGCGGAGGACTTTCAAGGTCGACCGAGCGACTGTGAACACGATGGGACATGTGGCGCCCATCAATGAAGGAGGCGATGAGAGCAACAGTCAGCCCTACCTCTTGGATAAGGTCATCGATATTTGTCTTGACGCGCTGCTGGGAACTTCGCCCGGTATCACACCGACTTTGCGTGGCGATGAGGATTTGGAGCGCTCTGTGGATGAATTGTTAGGGGATCTCAAAGCGTATCTGAACTTGGACAAGAAGCAGGAGAAATACGTCATGGCTTTCAATGCTCAATCCGGATCCGACTCGTCTGAACTGTGGCACGCGACGGTGAAATCACGTCTCTCAAGGAAAGAGGCCACGGCCTTCTTCGCCGTATATGATAACAAGGATCAAGCGGGAGTCGATGTGGAGAAGTGGCGCCCTGTCCTGCACCTGAGAGGCTGGACAACAGGCCCAGATGAGGAAGACCCGCATGTCCGCCCGTTTGGCTGATAGATACCCGGCCCCGCACAAGAGATTAAGTCGCCGCCTAGCACCACTGCGCCAGATACGAGCGCAGCTCGCCAGACATCGGGTCATCGAGACCCGTAGCGTACGTCAGCGCCTCTCGCCAATATTGGCACGCTGTTTCGCGTTGACCAAGTTGATGAGCGCTATGCGCTACCTCTCGGAGCGCCAGCATAATGCTGCCCCGATTGCCTAGTTCGCGATATAACTCGAGACTCGCTGTGGCCGATTGAAAGGCCGCCTCGTAGTCCTTCAGGTCTCTCTCCACAGCGCTCAACTGTAGCAATCCCCTGGCAATCGACGCTTTACGCCCCAGGCGCTTGAATGAGGCCAACGCCTGTTGGGCGTACTCGTGCGCCGAGGCGAGACGACCAGCAATGCGCTCGACCTGGGACAGGAGGTAGAGGACTGAGGGTAATTCGGCGGTGTCATTGAGTTTCTGGCAGAGCGCCAATGCCTGTTGGCTGTACTGCTCCGCCCCTGATTGATCTTTGGTTGCCAATGCAACATCGGTCAACAAGCGCAGAATCTCGATGCTAACCCTATTTTCAGTCTCCACAGGCTGAACATTAAGACCCTGATGAAGTAGACGAGCGGCTTCTGGGTAGTTGCGGCGGCGGTAGAATATCCTTGCCTGGCCGTAGAGGGCGCGAGCCTGACCTTCGTGATTACCACACTCCTGGTAGAGCCGCTCGCTTTCCCGATTCTGGTAGAGGACGGCATCCGTAATGTACCCCTTCTGGATATTGACACGCGCCAGTTGATAGAGAGCATCCGCCATGGAGGCCTTATCGCCTTGTACCGTGGCCGCTTCCAGGCATTGGGATAGTAATAATTCGGCTTCGTCCCAATCGCCCTGATCCATCAGGGCGCATCCCCACTGCAGCAAGGCAAACGTCTTCTCCTGCCCATTATCTAGAGCACGAGCGGCATCGCGCATCCAGCGATAGCCCTGCTCGGCATCTTTGTAATGGCCCCGGGCGAACCAAACAGCGGTCAGATGTCGGGCATAGTCGATGACGACCTGCCATTCCTCCAGGCTGCGGGCGGCGGCAAAACCGGCCGCGATGTTGCCCCATTCCTGTTCGAGCGTGGAGTAGTTGTGCTGGAACTCGCGCCCATAGTCACGGTAGTAGAGGGCCAGGCGCTTGAAGATCGCCCGGTCTGCGCTGCTCCCGCCCGTGAAGTATCCCGCCCGCTGGTATGGGTCGGTGGAGGCGCGCATGGTGATGCCTCTGAACTTCGCCCAGACCACGTTGGCGATGGTCTGGTGCAAGGTGTAGCGGTTCCCCTGGTTCTCTAGCAGTCCTGCATCACACAATCTGTCAAACACCGCCCGCGACTTGTTGGTGACCGCCAGGCCGGCCGCCTCAGAGAACGTATTCGGCTTGGGTGGAAAGACGGAGAGCGCCTTGAGCGTGGACCGCGCCTCCCGATCCAGGGTGTGTAAACTCACCTCAATCACGGCGTAGAGGGAAACCGGTGTGTCAGGCGGCAGGCTGGGTTGCGGTCCGATGAGACGTTGGGGTTGGATCAGTTCGAGCCATGCTTTGGTCTTCTCCACCCGGTCCAACGCGTCACGGATGCGGGCGGGATTACCGGTTGCCGCGTCTTTCCACAGCGACTTGCCTATCAACAGCAAGGCGAGGGGCAGCCCACCAACGGCGTCGACAAGTTGCCGCGCCCGCAGCGGCTCGGCCCTGACGGCGCCGGGCGCTTCGCGGCCCAGGAGGGCCAGGCCATCCTCCGTACTCAACTCTACAACCTGGATGATGCCTGCGTCGGCAAACGCATGCGCCACTTCGGGCAACCGTGTCGTCACCACGTGCCCGCACGCCGGCCCACCCAGTTTGAAGGCTAATGCTGCCTCGACGCTCCACGCATCGTCCACCACAATCAGGAAGTGTTGCTCTTGCAGCAGGTCACGGAGGACCTGCTCCCAACTATAGCGATCTCGCGGCTGAGCCGGGCCTGACACGCCTAGCTTCTCCCCCCAACTCGTCAGGCCCTTCAGAATATCAGGTTGATCCTGTTGACCCAGCCCGACCTGACGGCCCAGGCCTATCCACAGGATGCCATCATAGAAGCGGTCCCGGATGTCGGCGTCATGGGCTAACTCGATGGCTAACCGCGTCTTGCCGACACCGGGCAGCCCCTGGAGCGCCAGACCGTGCCCCTGCAGCAGCCGCTGTTTTAGGTCCCCGAGTAGAGCAGCGCGACCGACAAGCGCCGCTTCGGGGCGGGGCGGGGCCAGGAAGGGCGCGCGGCGACGCTTCTCCTGAAGCAGAGCGCGGACGGCGGTTTCGAGGCGCGCCACGTCGCCCCGCCGCTCCATATACGTAATGAGTTCCCGCCCCAGTTCGCCCGGCCCGTCGCCGGCCAGATTCTCATGGTCAATGCCGAGGTCGAAGCACAAGGTACGCAAGTCATCTAGATTACAGCGGTCCTGGAGAAGCCGTCGCAACTGGACTTTGTCCGGGGCACTCATCGCTCTCGCTCCAACCAGCAGCATAGCGTCAAGGCTAGTCAATATTTGACACGATTATACTCTACTTGGCCACGAGGGTCGAGTTGTGAAGGTGGGATGAAGGTCGGGCAGAACTCAGCGCGTCAAAGGTTCACGGCGCGTGGTGAGACCTCTACCGCAACCACTTGACGTTGCGCCAGCACCCAGTTATAATCGGAAACTAATCTACCAAAAGACCTCCTTGACGCGGGTCTTCTTTGACGCCCCAGGGAGGTTTTTGTCTGTCTTATCACCCTTCGTGCGCGTCGACGCCGCCGTAGCCATCCTGCTATGGCTGCCACGGTTTGGGCGCCACCCACCACTCTCGCGGGAGGACTGAGATGAACTTAACGTTCATGGTACCCCTCGCCGGCCTGGCGGCCATCGCTTTTGCCTACTACCTGGCAAGAGATGTGCTCCGCCGCGAGACCGGTACCACCCAGATGCAGGAGGTCGCGTCCACCATCTTCGAAGGCGCGGTCGCCTTCCTGCGCCGCCAGTACCGCACCATCGGCTTGCTGGCCGTCGCGACGGGTATCCTCATCGCCGTTCTTATCGCCCTCTTCGACCGCTACATCGAAGTCCCCGGCCTGTCCTCCGTCCAGTTCGGCTTGATGACCGGCATCGCCTTCCTGGTCGGCGCGGCGCTCTCGGCCGTGTGCGGTATTATCGGCATGTATGTCGCTGTCCGCTCCAATGTCCGCGTCGCAGCAGCCGCCCGCACCGGCGTTAGCTCGGCGCTCACCGTTGCCCTACGCGGCGGCGCGGTGTCGGGCTTCCTCGTCGTCTCCCTCAGCCTCCTCGGCGTCGCGGGCATGTACTACCTCTACGGCCTGTGGTACGGTCGACCGGACTGGCAGGAAGCTGCGCCGTATCTCATCGTCGGCCTGGGCTTCGGGGCGAGCTTCGTGGCCCTCTTCGCCCAATTGGGCGGTGGTATCTACACCAAGGCCGCCGACGTGGGCGCCGACCTGGTGGGTAAGGTTGAGCAGGGCATCCCTGAAGACGACCCTCGCAACCCGGCCGTTGTCGCCGACCTCGTGGGCGACAACGTGGGTGACTGCGCGGGCCGTGGCGCGGACCTGTTCGAGTCCACCGTCGCCGAGAACATCGGCGCCATGATCCTGGGCGCGGCCATCGCCCGCGCCACGGGCAACGCCGCCTGGATCCTGTTCCCCCTCGTCGTCCGCTCCTTCGGTATCTTCGCCTCCATCGTGGGCGTCCTGTTCGCCCGCATGCGCAACAACACCGAAGAGCCGATGAACGCCCTCAATCGCGGCTACTACCTGACCGGCGGCATCTCGGTCGTGGCCCTGGCGCTATGCTGCTTCCTGATGTTAGGCGGGGCGTGGATGTGGTTCTTCCTCGCCGGCCTCATCGGTCTGATCAACTCCGTCGCCTTCGTCTACATCACCCAATACTACACCGCCGGTAACTTCCGCCCGGTACGCGTCATCGCCGACGCGTCGCGGACCGGCACCGCCACCAACATCATCGCTGGTCTCGCTATCGGCATGGAGACGACGGCCCTGCCGGTCGTCGCCATCTCCATCGCCCTCATCGCCTCGTTCTGGTGTGGCGCACAGGCCGCGCCGCTGCTCAATGTGAGCAGCCACATCGCCGGCATCTACGGCACCGCCGTAGCCACGATGGGCATGCTCATGACGGCGGCCTACATCCTGGCGATGGACACCTTCGGCCCCATCGCCGACAACGCCGGCGGTATCGTGGAGATGAGCCAGGCCCCCGAAGAGGTCCGCGCCGGCACCGACGCCCTCGACTCGGCGGGTAACACGACCAAGGCTCTCACCAAGGGCTACGCCATTGGCTCGGCCGCCCTGGCCGCCTTCCTCCTCTTCTCGGCCTACATCGACAAGGTCCGCCTGGCCCAGGCCGTCAACAACGTCCCCGAGAACCTGCGCCTCAGCTCCGTCGACCTCGGCAAGGTGGAGGTCTTCGTCGGCGCGCTCATGGGCGCGATGCTCGTCTTCCTGTTCAGCTCGCTCGCCATCCGCGCCGTCGGTAAGGCCGCGCAGGGCATGATCGCCGAGGTCCGCCGCCAGTTCCGCGAGAACCCTGGTATCATGGCCGGGACGTCCCGCCCCGACTACGGCAAGGCCGTCGACATCAGCACGCGGGCCGCGCTGCGCGAGATGGTGCTGCCGGGTATCCTGGCCGTGGGTCTGCCCATCGTCGTCGGCGTCCTGCTCAAGGCCGAGGCCGTCGCCGGTCTGCTCATGGTCGGCACCATGGCCGGCGTCCTGATGGCAACGTTTATGAACAACGGTGGCGGCGCGTGGGACAACGCCAAGAAGTCCATCGAGGCCGGTAAGCTCATGGGCCCCGACGGCAAGCCGCTCAAGAAGGGCAGTGAGGCGCACGCCGCTGCCGTCGTCGGCGACACCGTCGGCGACCCGTTCAAGGACACGGCCGGCCCGTCGCTCCACGTGCTCATCAAGCTCCTGGCGACCATCACGCTGGTGCTGGCCCCGCTCTTCCTGTAGGCAACGCCCGGCGGCGGTCCGCCGCCCGCCGCCTCGCCTCGCCCTGGGCCGCTGGTCTCGCGCCAGCGGCCCTCCCTTTTCACTGCTGAGGGCGCTGAGGGCACGGAGGTAATATGCACTATTCTCTCTGCGTCCTCTGTGTCCTCTGTGGTGAGTAGGGAGCACGCTTGACAGACCACCGTATATCGTCCAGCTTCAATGGAGTTTCGCATGCCCGATCCCCGCTTCTGCCCGCAGTGCGGCCACGCCGTCGAGACGCAGCCCCAGGATGGCCGCCCGCGCCCCGTCTGCCCGCAGTGCGGCTGGGTCCACTACGCCCAGCACAAAGTCTGCGCGGCGGCCATTGTCCAGCGCGACGGCCAGGTGTTGCTCGTCCAACGCGCCCGTCCACCCTACGTCGGCGCGTGGGGGCTGCCGGCGGGTTACGTCGAAGTCGACGAGACGCCCGCCCAGGCCGCCGCCCGTGAAGTTCTGGAGGAGACCGGGCTGGCGGTGGGCGTCGGACCGCTGCTCGGCGTCTACCCTTTCTGGGACGACCCGCGCGGCGCGGGCGTGCTGTTCGTGTACCTGGCTCGGCCGACGACAGACCACCGACCGCCGACCGCCCCGGACCCCGAGCCGTCGGCTGTCGGCGGTCTGCGGTCGGGCGAGGAAGGCCCCGTCCGCTGGTGGCCGCTCGACGCCTTGCCGCCCGACCTCGTCGGCGCGGGGCAGGGCGAGGCGCTGCTCGACTGGCAGCGGCGGAGCGCGGCCACCGGAAACGACGTCCGCTTCTGCCCGCGCTGCGGCGCGCCGGTCGCGATGCGCGACCTGTTTGGCCGCCCGCGGCCGCAGTGCCCGGCCTGCGGCCTCGTCCAGTTCCGCGAGCCGAAGACGGCGACGGGTGTCCTCATCAGCGAGGGCGGCCGCATCCTGCTGGCGCGGCGGGCGATGAACCCGGGGCGGGGGCTGTGGTACGTGCCGTCGGGCTATGTCGATTGGGACGAGCGGGTGGACGTGGCGGCGACCCGGGAGATGAAGGAGGAGACGGGGCTGGACGTGGCGATTACCGGGCTGTTCGGGGTGTTCCCCTTTGGCGACGCCGTCTCCGGCTGTGGGACGTTCATCCTCTATCGGGGTCACGTCGTTGGAGGCGAGCTGCGCCCCGACGACGATGTGACCGACGTGGGCTTCTTCGCCCCCGACGAGCTGCCCGACCTGGCCTTCGAGACGAGCCGCCTGGCGGTGGATCAGTGGCTCCAGGAGCAGCGGGGGTAAAGAACAGACCTGACAGGTCTTGGAGACCTGTCAGGTCTGTTCGACAAACGAGAGGTTGGCCCTTACCGCGTCGTGTCCTCGTCGCGCAGAATCTTGACGATGTCCGGGTGCAGGCGCCACCACGGGAAGTTGGGGCCGAGACTCTGCTTGAGGCCCGGCGGAACGACGGACAGCGTCCCCTCGTCGAGGGACGCAAGCGGCGCGCCGTCCCAGCCGCCCACGGCGTACAGCTTGCCGCCAATCGACGCGAGACTCAGGCTGGCGCGCACGCTGGGCAAGTTGGTGCGCTGGGTCCAGGTGTCACCCGCCGGGTCGAACTCTTCGACACTCACCAGCGCGCTGTTACTCCAGCCACCGACCGCGTACAGCTTGCCGTTGTCCAGGGCGGCCAGGCCAAACGAGAAGCGCGCTGTGGGCATGGGCGCGGCATCGGCCCAGGTATCGGTCTTGGGATCGTAGGCTTCGACGACGTTGAGCGGCGCGCCGTTGTAGCCGCCGATGGCGTAGAGGTAGCCGTCCTTGCCTACCGCGACACCCAGGTACGAGCGCGCCGTCAACAGCGGGGCGCGGCGTGTCCAGGTGTCCTTCACCGGGTCGTACTCCTCGACCGTCGTCAGATAGCCGCTGCTGCCACCGCCGACGGCATAGACCTTGCCGCCCAGGGCGGCGACGCCTAGCTCCCCGCGCCGCGTGGGCATGGACGCGCGCGTGGTCCAGGTGTCGGTGGCGGGGTCGTACATCTCGACGACGTCGAGGCGCTGGCCGTTGCTGTCGTTGCCGCCGATCGCGTAGATCTTGCCGTCGACCACGGCGACACCCAGGTCCGAGCGCGGGGTGGGCAGGCTGGCGCGGGTTGTCCAGGTATCGGTGGCCGGGTCATACTCTTCCACTGCCGCTAGCGCGACACGGTCATAGCCACCGATGGCGTACAGCTTGCCATTGACCACCGCCGTCGCCAGATTGTAGCGCGCCGTCGGCATGCGCGTCTTACCCGCCCAGCGCAGCCCGCCGGGGTTCGGCGGCGGGTCGATCCAGGGCAGCGGGCCGACGAGGTTGTAGCTCGACATCATGCCAACCAGGTCGGTGATCCCTACCTGTCCATCGCCGTCCAGGTCAGCGCGCGGGTCGGCGGGCGGCTTGGTGTTGTAGTTCGTTGACACGATGATCAGGTCGGTGAAGTCAACGCGGTCATCGTCGTTGGCGTCGCCCATGCGCAGCTTGGTGTCCGGCAGGGTGATGACGCCTGAGGGATCCGTCAGGTAGTACTCCCGCGACAGGTAGCCCGCGTGCTTGACGCGGATGACGTGGGCCCCACCGTTGGCGATCGCCATGGCAAACTGGCCGGTAGGACTGGTCTGGCTGTACTTCTCCCCATCGAAGTAGACAGTCGTCCCCGAGTGGTCGGTCCGGCCGGCCAGGAGGACGGACCCGATGACAACGGCGGTGGGGGCAGCGGCGGCTGAGGCGGCGAATGCCAGGCTCAAGGCGAGCAAGAGGAGGGTGTGAGCCAGGATGACGGAGCGAGGGAGGCGGACCATCGTGGCTCCTTTCTAGGTCGCTGGGCGACACTGGCTGGCAGACCGGCGAGGTGTCCCATGAGTGCGCCGGCACGGTCTGCGGGCTGTTTCTAGCGCCTAGAGTCGAGGCGCTTGGTGGTGAACACCAGCAACCTCGACTCTGGCCATTCCTACAGACAACAACGACGCGGCGCGCGAGTTGTTATTGTCCAGGCAGCGCCAGGGGATAAGCTCCTGGCGTATTGGTCGCCGTCGGCCGCGCCACCGTCGGACTCGGGTAGGGATAGGCGTTCGGCGTGTTCGTCGGCGGCGGGGGCGGCAGCGGGGTGCGTGTCCGCGTCGCGGTCGCCGTCGGCGTGGCGGTCCGTGTCGCCGTCGCGGTCGCCGTCGCGGTCGCCGTGTTCGTCGGTGTCGACGTCGGGCAGACCGAGGTCGGGCGCGGTGTCGGCGTGCTGGGCGTGCCGGTCACCGTCATCATCGTCGGCGGGGTCGGCGTCGCGGTTGGCTCAGGACACTGCACCGTACTGGTCGCCGTGGGCGTGGTAGTGTCCGTGGCCGTGGCCGTCGGCGGGACGGGTGTGGCGGTGTCGGTTGCGGTGGGCGGAATCGGCGTGGCGGTGTCCGTCGCCGTCGGCGGGACGGGCGTAGCGGTGTCCGTTGCGGTAGGCGGGACGGGCGTGGCGGTGTCGGTTGCCGTCGCTGTCGCCGTGGGTGGGACAAGTGTCGCCGTGTCCGTGGCGGTTGGGGGGACCGTCGTCGGCGTGTGGGTCGGCAGCGGCTCAGCCGTCGGGACAGTGGGGACGATCACCGGCGTGTCGGTGGGCGTCGGCGTGACCGTCGCCGTGTCGGTGGCGGTCGCCGTGCGCGTCGGGCGCGGGGTGGCAGTCTCGGTTTCCGTGGGCACGACCGTCGGCGTCGCAGTGTCGGGCGGGACCGTCGTGGCGGTGTTGGTCGGAGCAGGCGTTGCTGTGTCCGTCGGCGCTGCCGTCGCCGTCGTGGTGGGCGTCGGCGTTTCGGTCTCGTCCTGCCAGGCCAGGGGACCCCGCGCGTTGAGGTTGGTGATGACACCAAGCAAGTCAGGCAGGTCGACTTCGCCGCTGCCGTCCAGGTCGGCGCGGGGGTCGCTCGGTGGGCTGGAGCCATAGGCCGCCGAGACGATCACCAGATCAGTAATGGTGACGGCATCGTCGCCGTCCGCATCACCCAGCTTCAGGTGGGTCGTCGGGATGGTCACCACGCCGTAGGGGTTGGTGACGACGAACTCTCGCGACAGGTAGCCGGGATGCTTGGCCCGAATGACGTGCCGCCCGCCATCGCCAATGGCCATAGCGAACTCGCCCGTCGGGCTGGTGAGGGTATAGGGATTTCCGTCGAAGCTGATGGTTGTCCCGCCGTGCTGGGTGCGGCCGTCGAGGAGGACGTTGCCAATGAGGATGGCATTCGGGGCCGCCGCTACCTGCGCGGCGCTGGCCAGGCTCAAGGCAAGCGCCAGCGACGCGCAGGCCAGAAGGGCGAGAAGCACTCGACCACGCGACATGAGGTCTCCTTTGGGGGGCATAGTGAAAGGGGGCATACCTTCCTGCTTCTAAAACGAGGAACGCATTGCCTAGGGTACCGGACGGCGCGATTTCTTTACATATTATTCACGCTTCTTAACGCGAATTTCATGCGTCTGGCCTACGATTGGGTGACGCGTTGCTGGTTTTTCACACCCGGTAGCTGGGCGGGGTATCGTGGTATAATTGGCGTCTGGCGACCCTGCCCAAGAGAACCTACTCTATGCCACACCTTCGACAGTTCCTCGTTCTCATCATCCTCGCCATCGGGCTTGTGCTGACGTGCGCGGGCTGCACCGCCGCCCCCTCGGTCCCGCCTACGCCTACGACAGTCGCCCAGGCTGTCGTGACGGAGACGGCCCTGCCGCCGACGCCCAGTCCACCACCGACCGACACGCCGCGTCCCGCGCCGCCCACCGCGACGAGGGCGCCGACGGCGTCGGTCCCGGCCACCACGCGGCCCACCGTGGCCCCGACGGCAGTCGCAACGGCCAGCCCGCCGCCAACGGCCACACCGGCTCAGCCCACGGCTGTCGCGCCCACGATCGTTGCTCAGGCAGGCTCCACACGGCCCGGCGCTGCGGCTCCAGCGCCGGCGGCGCGAGCGCAGGGGCAAGGGGACGGCCCGCCGCCCATCGCGTCGCTGGACGACGTCTTCCCGCCGCGCGACCTGGCGGCGCTCAACCTCGACCCGGCGCGGTTGCGGACCATCGTAGCGACGGGCGACGTCATTCCGGCGCGCTCGGTGGATACCATGATCCGCCGCCGCAACAACGACTTCGCCTATCCCCTGGCGCGGACGAAGGACCTACTCGGCGACGGCGACCTGACGGTTATCAACCTGGAAGCCCCGCTCATCCAGCGCTGCCCGCCCCACGACACGGGCTTCACCTTCTGCGGCCAGGTCGGCTTCGCCCGTGCGCTCAAGAACGCCGGCGTGGACCTGGCGACGCTGGAGAACAATCACATTGGCAACTATGGGTGGCAGGGTATCGAGGAGACGAAGCAACGCCTGGACGAGGTGGGGATTCTCTGGGCGGACCGCAAGACGCCGGCGGTGGTAGATCTCAACGGCCTGCGCGTGGGCTTCCTGGCCTACAACGGTGTCGGCGAGCGGTTCGACCGCCCGGCGATGGTCGAGGCCATCCAGGCGCTGCGGCCCCAGGTGGACGTCCTGGTCGTCGCGGTGCACTGGGGGCGCGAGTACGTCGCCATCCCGGCCGTCTCGCCGGGCATCGCCAACGACAACCCGGTCGACATCGCGCACCTCATCATCGACGCCGGGGCCGACCTCATCATCGGTAACCATCCCCACTGGATTCAGGCGGCCGAGGTCTACAACGGCAAGTACATTATGTACGCCCACGGCAACTTCGTGTTTGACCAGATGTGGAGCGACGAGACACGGCTGGGTGTCGTGGGACGCTACACCTACTACGACAACCGCCTGGTGAGCGTCGAGTATCGGCCCGTCCGCATCGACGGCTACGCTCAGCCCGTCCCGCTCCAGGGCCAGGCGGCCCAGACCGTCCTCAACGACCTGGAAGAGGCCAGCCGAACGCTGGCCCAGCGCCTTGGGAAGCCGTGACAAAGGCGGCAGGGGGCCGGTCAACCCACCGCCAGGGCAATTACATCCTCGACCCCCAGGCCGAAGATGTGCGGCGGCGGCACGCCCAGGAGCATCAGGTACATCGCCAACTGGCTGCGGTGGTGGATTTCGTGCTCGACCAGCGCCATGAGCCAGCGCCAGGCCCGCGCCGGCGGCCCCTGGAGGCTCGGGCGCGGCTCGTCGAGCGCCGCGTTGTCCAGCCCCCGCAGGCGGGCCAGCGCCTCGGCGTGCGTCGCCTCTAGCGCCGCGAGCAGGTCAGGGAGCGTCGTCGGGCCGTGGTCGTGGCCGGCGTAGCGCCAGCGTCCGTCGACCACGACGCCGACGAACATGGCCTCGGCAGCGGCCAGGTGGCGGACGATGTCGCCACAGGTGAACTCGCCTGCGGCGGGCGCCCAGTCGACGCGGTCGGCGGGGACGGCGCGGATGTAGTTGAGGGTGCGGCGGCGCACACCGTCGAAGTAGTCGGCGAACTGATTGACATCGCGAATCATGGCTCTTCTCCCAGGGTGTGGGGTGATAGAATAGCACAGATTGGCGTATAATGTGATAGTCGCTAGAGAAAAGGTGTGTAGTCATGAAGACACTGATGAGCCTGTACCGAACCCGCGAGGCGGGCCTGCGCAAGAGCCTGGAGGCGGCCGGCTCGGTGGATGAAGCCGTCGGCCTGTTGATGAAGGAGTTGGCCTGGCTGGAGGACGTCGGCGGCGGGGAATTGACCGTCCCCCAGCAGCGGGCGCTGTTGGCGATGTTCGAGGTGCAGCGGGCCGCGCTGCGCGGTGTCAAGGAGGGCGTGCGGCTGGAAGTGGTCCAGCGGCGGCGCGGCTTCCTGCGCGACTTGCTGGCGGCCATCGCGCGGATGTTCAGCGGCCCGGCCCCCGCGCAGACGGCGGCCCAGGTCCCCGGCGCACTGTACCGCGTCCGCCTCGATACGTCTGCGACGCTCCGCCACTTCGCCAGCGGCCTAGAGACCATCGACCGCTGGCTGGCCGACCAGCCGACGACGGCCCAACCCGAAGACCGCCGCGAGTTGCTGGAGTTCCTGCAGCGGCTGCTGGGCGACGCACGCACGGGCGACGTCGAACTGTTGCTGGAGCGCGTCGAGCAGACGCCACAGGTCATGGAGCGCTACGGCATCCGCTTCGTCAGCTACGACCCGGCGCTGCCCCCTCGCTCTGCCGAGGCGCGCCGCCTGTTCCGCTTCGAGACCAGTCTCGACCCGCGCCAGACGGAGGTCGAGACCAACCTACCGGCCGTGGTCCAGGGCGACCAGGTGCTCTTCCGCGGCGTAGTCGTCGAGCCGCAGCGCGCCAGTTCTGCAACGGGTCGCTAGACCCTTCCCGGCGACGCCCACCGGAGTGACAGTCGAAGGTTCCAAGTCGCATAGCGAGGCTTTATGCATCACCCCTTCCGAGCGTTCTGCCTCTTGCTCGCCCTGTTGGCTGCCCTGTTCGGCGCGAGCGATGGAGCATCCGCCGACGCGCCGGACGACCGCCGGCCCACGGTCTTCCTCGACCCGGGGCACGGGGGGCCGGAGCCGGGGGCCGTCTTCCACGGCGCCGGCTTCACGGTGGCGGAAGCGGAGGTCAACCTGCGCGTGGCGCTTCTGACGGCCGAGCGGCTGCGCGCGCAGGGCTACACCGTCGTTCTGTCGCGCGAGACCGACGACGAGGCGGGTGGGGGCGAGGATAGCAATGGCGACGGGCGGGTGACGTCGCGTGACGGTTTGCAGGCGGTCGTGGATGAGGCGAACACTGCCCAGGCCGACCTGTTTCTGTCCATCCACCACAATGGCAGCACGAACCCCCAGGCCAGCGGCAGCGAGGTCTATTACTGCGCCGACCGCCCCTTCGCGGCCGAGTCGTTCCGCTTTGGCGAGCTCGTGCTGGACCACGTCCTGGCCGCGCTCCGCTACCAGGGCTACGTGTCCAACAACCGAGGGCTGATGGACGACAGCGTCCTGTACACGCGGGGCGCGTTCCGGGGGCATCTGTTCGTCCTCGGTCCCGTGCGCGCCTTCCGCGCCGCGTCGGTCCCCGGCCGCTGGGCGCCCAAGCTGCGCGCGACCGAGATGCCCGGCGTCCTCTCCGAAGCCCTCTTTGTCAGCAACCCTACCGAAGCACGCCTGCTGGCGCAGCCCCGCATTCAGGCCGCCCTCGCCGACGCCTACGCTGGCGCCGTCGAAGCCTACTTCGCCCCCTGAAAGAAGATATAGACAGAATTAACATAATTTACAGAACGGCAATAATTCCGGCCATTCTGTAAATTATGTTAATTCTGTCTAGAGCCTGGTTGTCTGCACGAGGAGGAGGCCGACGCTGGCGCCGAGGGTGTCGATCATGACGTCGGTCAGGGCCGCATTGCGGTTGGGGACAAAGGACTGATGGAATTCGTCGGAGCAGGCATAGAGGACGGCGATGACGAGAGCGGCCAGGACATGGCGGCGCGGCGTCCACTGCGGCCACGTCAGGCGCAGGGCATGGTGGGCCAGGACGGCGAGGGTCGCGTAAGCCAGGAAGTGAGCCGTCTTCTTGGAGAGCAGTTCGAGCCACGGCTCGGCGGCTTTGGGCAGGTCCGGCCGCGACGACAAGAAGAAGATCAGCCCCATCCACAGCACGAGGGCGAGCCAGGCGAGACGACGATTGTGAGTAAGGGAAACCATTACAGGTTAAACTTGTTGCGCGGACTCTTGGTTTGGATAAGCGCTGCCCCCATCCGCCGCTGACGATGTCAGCAGCCCATCGACCGCCTCAATCTGCGCCGCATCCCCCATCAGACCCAGCAGGTCGCCCTCCCGGAAGCGTGTGGCAGGGTCGGGATTGGGCAGCACTTGCTGGTCGCGCACCAGGACAACGACCGAGGCCCCTGTGCGAGAGCGCAGGTCCGCCTCCGCCAGCGTCTGCCCGACGAGGGAAGTCGCCCCATCGAGCCGCCGCCACGCCAGATCGGAGCCGCGCACGGTGAGCCGCAACTGGTCGAGAACCTGCTGCTCGGCGGGCGTCGAGACCGCCGTGTCGTATTGGTCGCGGCGTACCGCGTCGGTGTAGGGCTGCACCTGGCTGCCCGGAAAGCCCAGGGTGAGTAGGGTGAGCCGCACCATCTCCAGTCCGCCCTCCAACTCCGGTTGAATCACATCCTGCGCGCCTAGTTCGTGGAGGCGCTGCACGCCTTCGCGCGTCCCGGCGCGCGCGATGATGGGCAGCTTGGGAGCCAGTTGGCGCGCCGCCGCCACGACCATCTCCGTCGCCGCCTCGTCGGGCAGTGTCACCACCAGCGTTCGCGCGTGGTCCAGGCCGGCGTGGGTCAGCACCTCGGAGTTGGCGGCATCCCCGAACAAGATCGGAATGCCGCGTTGGCTGAACTGGTCGGCGCGCGGCGCATCCAACTCCACGAGGAGACACGGGATGCTCAGGCGCTCCAGGACGGTGACGATATGGCTGCCCACCCGCCCGGCGCCGACGACCACGACGTGGTCCGCCAGGGAATGGGTGGTGAGCTGGGGCGGCGGCCCGTGGCGGTCCAGCCGCCGCCACACGCCCGGCAAGCGCTGCAGCGCGCGCTCGGTGGGAAGCAGCAGCCGAAACAGCAGCGGGTTCAAGACAATCGAGATGAGCGCGCCCGCCAGGATGAGGGAGTACTGGTCCTGGGTCAGCACGCCCAGCGCGATGCCCGTCTGCCCGACGATAAACGAGAACTCGCCAATCTGGCCCAGCCCGGCCGCCGCTACCAGCATCGTCCGCGCCGAGCCGGGGATGACCAAGCCCAGCAGAACGGTAAACAGCGGCTTGCCGATCATAATCAGGGCCGCCAGGGCCACCACCTGCCCGGCATTGGCGAACAGATAGGCCGGGTTGACGAGCATCCCCACCGAGACGAAGAAGACCACGGTAAACACGTCGCGGAAGGGGACGACTTCCGCGCCAATCTGGTGGCTGATGTCCGACTCGCCCAGCACGACGCCCGCCAGGAAGGCCCCCAGCGCCAGCGACACGCCGAACAGCTCGGCCGAACCCAGCGCAATGCCCACCGCTACGGCGACGACGGCCAGGATGAACAACTCGCGCGAACGCGTGAAGGCGATGCGCGTCAGCAACCAGGGCAACAGCCGCGCGCCCGCGACAAGCATCAGGCCAACGAAGACCGCGGCCTTCACCAGCGCCAGGACGACACCACCCCACGACGCGGCTTCTCCACTGCCGAAGAGCGCCGGGAGGAGGACCAGGATAACGATGGTCGCCAGGTCTTCCAGCACGAGCCAGCCCACCGCGACCTGGCCGTGAACAGTGTTGAGCAAGCCATTGTCGGTCAGGCTGCGCAGCAGGACGACGGTGCTGGCGATGGACACGGCGAAGCCCAGCACCAGCCCGGCTGGGATGGACCAGCCCCACAGTTGGGTGAGGGCGAAGCCGAGGGCGGTGGCGGTCACGATCTGGAATATGGCCCCAGGGATGGCGACGGCGCGCACGGCCCATAGATCACGCAGGGAGAAGTGCAACCCAACGCCGAACATGAGGAAGATGACACCCAGCTCGGCGAGCTGGCTGATGTCCGCGACGTCGCCGACGAAGCCGGGCGTGAACGGGCCAATCGCCATGCCCGCCAGCAAGTACCCGACAATCGTCGGCAGTCCGAGCCGCCGCGCGACCAGGCCACCGGCGAAGGCGGTGACCAGGGCGACGGCGATGTTGATCAAGAGATGCAGGTCGTGCATTCACGCTCCTTCGGCGGGCGCCGGCCTGCGCCCATCAATCGGCGAACCTTCCTCTCGCCCCTGTATTATAGCATAGCTCCTCGGCGACGTCGGATCAGGGTCAGGATACCCCACCAGACGGCCGCCCAGATGAGAGCATCCAGGGCCAAGGGGAGCCAGTGATAGACAGTGATCTCATAGCCGAGGAGGCCGCCCGACTGAATATGGTAGGCGAGCGGCAGCCCGCGCTGCGCCGTCTCGAAGCCAACGCGCTGATAGGCAAAGCTGAGCAGGGTCGTCAGCAGGCCCAGCAGGGCGGCGGGTGTCCACTTCACGGCAGGCTCTCCATCGGCTGTTCCCCGCGATACACCGCTTCGAGTCGGGCGGCCAGGCGCGGCCAGGCGTAGTGCCGCCGGGTCCAGGCGCGCGCACCGTCGGCCAGGTCCGCCCGGCGCGCCGGATCAAGGAGAAGCGCGACCGCCGCTGCCGCCATCGCCGGCGCCTCCCCCGGCGAGACGAGGACGCCGCCCTGCCCAGGGTCGATGTACACCAGCGCCTGCCCGACGCCGTCGGCGACGACGGGCACGCCCGCGCCCAGGAGTTGCAGCAGCTTGGCGGGCGACTTGGTGCGGTTGACGAGGGTATCGTCCAGCAGGTAGAGGGCCACGTCGGCGGCGGCGAAGATGTCGGGCAGCGCCTCATCGCCCGGCCAGCCCGCGTACACGACGGCCTCTTGGAGAGCCGCGCCCTGCGCCGCGACCAGGCCCAACATCTCCCGCTCCTCCCCGAACAACCCCTCCCCCACGACGAGAAACCGCGCGTGGGGAAGCTGGGCATGGATCGCCGCGAACGTCGCCACCAGGCGCGCAACGCGGTACTCGAAGAAGCGCGTGTAGACGAGGACGACGGGCGCGTCGCCCAGCCCCCAGCGCGCGCGGGCGCGAGCCGCGTCACCATCTGGCGCGTCGGCCGGCGCGCCGTTGGGCACGTAGATGACGCGCTCGCGCGGGACACCCTGGCTCCAGGCCAGCGTCTCCAGGGCGCGGCTGGCGACGGTGACGCTGTCGGCGTGGCGCAGCCCCCACGTCTCCTGGCGGGCGAAGACGCGCTTGAGCGGCCAGGGGTAGGGTTCGAGGTCGTTCCAGCCGCCCGCGCCCTCCCAGTCGTCCTCGTCCAGGACGAGCCGCCCGCGCCAGCGCCCCGCCCGCCGCAGACCCCATAGGGCCGTCTGGACCAGCCCGCTGTAGGCTTTGGGCTTGAAGCAGTGGACGACGTCGGGCCGCAAGGCGAGGGTCGTGTCGAGCAGCCGCCGCATGAGTTGGAGGTGGAAGACCCCTGGGGGGGCCTCCGGCAGCACGGCGTTGATGATCTGCACGCCCTCGTCCTGCCAGGCCCGTCCGCTGTCCTGGGGATAGCTCCACGGCGGCAGGACGAGGGCGACCGCGTGGCCGCGCCGCGCCAACTCGCGGGCCAGGGGCAGGGCGCGCGCCGTCATCGTCCCCTTCGGGCGCAGGCCAAAGGGGCCGACCATGACGACGCGGCGGGGGTGGGGAGTGGCGGGTGGCAGGCTGGCGGACGGCATTGTGGCAATACACACAAAGACGGTGGACGATGGCTGAATGATACCATCGTCCACCGTCGCGTGTCTATCGGGCGGCTATTCGACCGTCACGCTCTTGGCCAGGTTGCGGGGCTGGTCCACGTCGCAGCCGCGCGCGACGGCGACGTAGTAGGCGAAGAGTTGGAGCGGAACAATGTTGAGGATGGGCGACAGCGCCTCTGGTGTGGCCGGGACGCACAGCACGTGGTGGGCGTGGCCCTGGATGTCCTCGTCACCCTCGGTCGCTACGGCGACGACCTTCGCGCCCCGCGCCCGCACCTCCTGGATGTTGCTCACGGTCTTGGCGTAGGTGGCGCTGCGGGTGGCAATTGCCAGACACGGCAGGTCGGGGTCGAGCATGGCGATGGGGCCGTGCTTGAGTTCGCCCGCCGCGTAGCCCTCGGCGTGGATGTAGCTGATCTCCTTGAGCTTGAGCGCGCCTTCGAGGGCGGTCGGGTAGTTCGGGCCGCGCCCCATATAGAAGAAGCTGCGCGCCTGGGCAAACTGGCGGGCAATGCCCTCGTAGCGGTCGGTATCGTCGAGGACGGCCTCAATCTGGTCGGGCAGCGCCTCAATCGCCCGCGCCATCTCGGCCGTGCACGCGTGGTCAAGGGTTCCGCGCCCCTGGGCCAGCGTCAGCGCGACGAGGGCCAGGACGATCTGCTGCCCCAGGTAGGACTTGCTGGCCGCGACGCTAATCTCCGGCCCGACGCGCAGGTAGACCGAGGCGTCGGCGTAGCGGGTGATGGTGCTGCCCACGACGTTGGTGATGGCCAGCGTCTGCGCGCCACTGTCCCGCGCCAGGTAGAGCGAGGCCAGCGTGTCGGCCGTCTCGCCCGACTGGCTGACGACAATGACGAGGGTGCGGTCGTCGATCATCGGCTCGGCGTAGCGGAACTCGGAGCCGATCGCGGCCTCGGCGGGCAGGCGCGCCCAGCGCTCAATGAGGGCGCGGCCGAGTAGGCAGGCGTGGTAGGCCGTACCGCACGCCACCAGCCGCACCCGCTCGACGCGGTCGAGGTCTAGTGTCGCCAGCTCGGGCAGGTGGACCTGGTCCTCGTGGATGCGTCCGCGCAGGCAGTCGCGCAGGCGAGCGGGCTGCTCGTAGACTTCCTTGAGGAAGAAGTGGGGGAAGCCGCCCTTCTCGGCGGCGGCAATGTCCCAGGTGACTTCGAACGAGTCGCGCGCGACGGGCCGGCCCGCCAGGGTGTAGATGTCGACGCCGTCGGGACGGAGGATGACCATCTCCCCGTCTTCGAGGGTCAGGGCGCGGCGGGTGTAGGGCAGCAGAGCGGGAATGTCCGACGCCAGGTAGTTCTCGCCGTCGCCCAGCCCCACGACAAGGGGCGAGAACTGCCGCGCGCCGATCATCAGGTCAGGGTTGGCGCGGTGGAAGGCGGCGATGGCGTACGCGCCCTCGACGCGCGCCAGGGCGCGGCGCACGGCTTCCGCGAACAGGTCGGGCAGGTACTTGGCTCCGTTGCGGCCCGCGCGCAGGGCGTCATACTCGCGGCCGATAAGGTGGGCCAGCACTTCGGTGTCGGTCTCAGAGGCAAAGACGTGGCCCTGGGCAGCCATCTCGGCGCGCAACTCGGCGTAGTTCTCGATGATGCCGTTGTGTACCAGCACTAGATCGCCCGACGGGTCAGTATGGGGATGGGCGTTGACGGTATTGGGCGCGCCGTGGGTGGCCCAGCGCGTGTGGCCGATACCCAGCGCGCCAACCGTTTCCTGGCCGGACAGCGCCTCGACCAGGCGGCTCAGTTTGCCCTCGGCCTTGGTCAAGCACAGGCCGCCGTCCTGACCGAGGACGGCGACACCCGCTGAGTCGTAGCCGCGATACTCCAGGCGCTTCAAGCCTTCCAGCAAGATAGGGGTGGCCTTGCGGTGGCCGACATAACCAACGATCCCGCACATGGTGAATCCCTCCGTGGAGTGGGACGCAGGACAACAGACGATGGACGATGGCCGGTGTAGCGCACTTACACCATCGTCATGGGTCGTCGGTCCTTCGTCAAGGATATGCCACGGCGCGCGTCGCTTGCAGCCGTCGGTCGCCCGACGAGTTTGAGACGTGGCCTGAATAGGAGGGGAATTCGGAGGGCTGTGGCCGCCCTGGAGGCATCCGCCGATCTAATCGATTTTCCCCGCGCTTGCGGGTTAGCCTCACCTCGCGGTGAGGAACCTCCACCTCGTCAACTGGCCGTAGGCCAGTCCTGGCGCTGCGTTCCCCTGGTTGCCCGGTGGTTGAACCGGGCGCGCATTGTCACCCGCCTCTCACATAGGCGTCTCCTTTCTCGACTCATGGACGATCACTGCTCACCGCCCATTATACCAAATCTGTCGGCATAAAGCAAGCGCCATACCAGACGAGCGGCGTTACCGACTAAAAGTCGGCGCTACATAGACACCTCGGTAGCGGCCGCCAGCGCGCTGTCTGTCGCCCCCTCCACGGTGTAGGTATAGCGGAACGGCGGCGGGTCGCCCGCGTACGCGCCGCGCCACTCAGGCGGCATCAGAGCGGCGATGCGGTACATGATCTCGTCGGCCATCGCCTGCAGCTCATCCTTGTCCGGCCTGGCGGCGGTGACGAAGCGAAACGGTGGCCCAAAGCGCAGCGAGAGCGGCGTGCGGCGCAGCCGTTTCAGGTTGGACCAGAACGACTTGTGGCCCCACATCGCGGCGGGCACGATGGTCGCCCCCGTCCGTTGGGCCATGACCACCGCGCCCGGCTTGCCGCGCAGCAACTCTCCCGTCGGGCTGCGCGTGCCCTCGGGGGCCACGTACAACGCGCCATCGGCTTTGAGGACACGGAGGGCGGCTTTGAGCGCGTCGGCGTCGCCCTCGCCGCGGCGGACGGGAATGACCATGTAGCGGCGCGCCAGCCAGCCCAGACCGGGCGTCGTCATGATCTCGGCCTTGGCGAACAGCACCATCAGCCGGCTGGCCAGGTGCAACTGCCACTCCAGCACAAACGGGTCGACGAAGTTGGCGTGGTTG
>CAZLBQ010000011.1:0-27463 GCA_964557745.1 uncultured Anaerolineales bacterium | reverse complement strand
TAGGGGCGCAAGTCGTCGTGCTTGTAGCACGTGGCGGCCAGGTAGGCCGTGGCGGGGTCATGGGGCGACGGCTCGATCATGGAGATCAAGGCCCACTCGGGCAGGTCCGGCGGTGTGACGTTGGACCACGTCTGCCCGCCGTCGCGCGACAGGTGGACCAGGCCGTCGTCGCTGCCGGCCCAGAAGACGCCCGCCTCGTGGGGCGACTCGGCCAGGGCGAAAATCGTGCAGTAGACCTCCGCCCCGGTATTGTCCAGGGTGATGGGACCGCCGCTGGCTCCCAGTTTGGCCGGGTCGTTGCGCGTCAGGTCAGGGCTGACCACCTCCCAGCTCATGCCCTCATCATACGAGCGGAAGACATGGTTGCCCGCCACGTACAGCGCGTTGGGGTCGTGCTGCGAGAAGAAGATGGGGAATGTCCACTGGAAGCGGTACTTGAGGTCGATGGCGCCGACGCCGCGTCCCGTCGTCTCGGGCCAGACGGTGATGATGCGCTCCTGCTGGGTCGTGTGGTCGTAGTGGATGAGCCGCCCGTTGCCGAAGCCGCTGCCGATGGCCCCGGCCACGACGATGGCCTCGTTGTCGGGCTTGACGGCGATGTAGCCACTCTCCCCGCCGCCCGGTACGAACCACTCGGCCGCCGTGATCACTCCCTTCGCCGACTGGCTCGGCAAACAGAGGGCCGTGTTGTCCTGCTGCGAGCCGTAGACGCGATAGGGCACGCGGTGGTCGGTTGTGACGTGGTAGAACTGCGCCGTCGGCTGGTTGAAGAGGGTGGACCACGTCGCGCCGCCGTTGAACGAGACACACGCCCCGCCGTCGTTGCCCTCGACCATGCGTTGCGGGTTGGCGGGGTCGAGCCACAGGTCGTGGTTGTCGCCGTGAGGCGTCGCCACCTCGGTGAAGGTCTTGCCGCCGTCCACCGACTTCCAGCACTGGACGTTGAGCACCCAGACGGTGTCGGCATCTTGCGGGTCGGCGTGGACGTGCATGTAGTACCAGGCGCGCACGCGCAAGTCGCCCTGCTCGCTGAGCCGCTGCCACGTCGCGCCGCCGTCGTCGCTGCGGAACAAGGCCCCGTCCTCGGCCTCGACCAGCGCCCAGACGCGGTCCTGGCGGGCCGGTGACACCGCCACGCCGATTTTGCCCTTGATGCCCGTCGGCAGGCCGGGGTTGTTCGTCAACTCGGTCCAGGTATCGCCCCCGTCGACCGATTTGTAGAGACTGGAGTCAGGCCCGCCGCTGACCAGTTGATGCGGGTAGCGCTGGGCCTCCCAGAGCGCGGCGTACAGGATGCGCGGGTTGGTCGGGTCGAGGCTCAGGTCAATCGCCCCGGCCCGCTCGCTGCGGAACAGCACCTTCTCCCACGTCTGGCCGCCGTCGCGCGAGCGGAACACGCCGCGCTCCGCGTTCGACCCCCAGGCGTGGCCGAGAGCGGCGACGTAGACGCGGTCAGGATCGCGCGGGTCCACACGAATCTTGGCAATGTGGCGCGTGTCCTTGAGGCCGACGTTCGTCCACGTCTTGCCGCCGTCGGTCGACTTGTAGACGCCGTCGCCGTGGGAGACGTTGCCGCGAATGCAGGCCTCGCCGGTCCCGGCGTAGACGACGTTAGGGTCCGACGGCGCGACGGCCAGCGCGCCGATGGCTGCCGTGGTCAAGAAGCCGTCGGAGACGTTGGCCCACGTCCAGCCGCCATCGGTCGTCTTCCAGACGCCGCCGGCGCACGCGCCAAAGTAGGACGTCATCGCGTCGTTGGGGTCGCCCGCCACGGCGGCCACGCGGCCACCGCGATGCGGCCCGATCAAACGCCACTCCAGGGCATTGAGCCAACGGGGGTCAATCGCCATGTTGTACTCTCCTCACCAGACTCGGCGCGCACGCGGCGCCGGCTACTCGTGCTCGAAGCGGGTGACGCTGAACGGCGTCAGGTCGATGGGCGACTGGCCCGTCAACGCCAGGTCGGCGACGGCTTTGGCCGTAAAGGGGCCGACGGTCAGGCCGGTCGGGCCGTGGCCGGTCGCCAGGTAGACGCCTTCCACCTGCGGGACCGGACCGAGGACCGGCATGCCGTCGGCGGACACCGGACGCAGCCCGACACGAATCTCGCCCACCGTGGCGTCGACCAGCCCAGGCGCGACGCGCAGCGCCTCGCGCAGAATCTCGTGCAGGCCACCCGCCGTCACGCGGGGGTCAAAGCCCGTGCCGAACTCCCGTGTCGCGCCCGCGACGACCCGCCCTTCCGGCCAACCCAACAGGTAGTGGCCGCGGAAGGCGTTCACGATAGGCCACTGGGCCGTGTCCTCGCCCTCGACCTGGAGGTGGATAATCTGGCCGCGCTGGGGCGCGACGGGTAGTTGGAGTTCCAACTGGTCGCCAAAAGCGGACGACCACGCTCCGCCGCAGATGATGACGCGCGGCGCGCTGACCCGTTCCCCCTCGACCATCACGCCGGCCACACGGTTCCCGTCCATGACCAGGCTCTCGGCCGTCGCAGCGCGAGTCGCCAACCCGGCCCGCTCGGCGGCGCGGCGCATAGCCTGGGCCAGCAAGCGGCCGTCGACGCGCGCCGCGCCGCGATAGAAGATGGCCCACTCGACATTCGCCAGCGGCGGGAACAGATGACGCGCCTCGCCGGGCGAAACCTCGTGTAAGTCCTCGGCGGCGGGCAGGCCGCGCCGCCGCTGGCGCTCGTAGATGCGCGCCTTCGCCTGCTCGAAGGGCAGAATCTCGTCCTCGGTCACGGCGACGAGGAGCAGGCCACAGCGCGCATAGCCCGTTGGCCCGGCCTCGGCCGCGTCGAGGGCCTCGACGAGCTGCGGATAGTAGGCAGCGGCCTCGACGGCCATGCCGAACCAGTCCTCCGGGTCGCGCGTGTTGGTTTCCGGCGAGATGATACCCGCCCCGGCGTCGGTGGCGCGGCCCACATCGCCTCGATCCACCAGTAGCGTCCGCGCCCCTGCTTGCGTCAGATGGTAGGCCGCCGAGGCCCCGATGACGCCCCCGCCCAAGACAATCACATCGTACATGGCTTGTCCGACTCCCGTGCGCTGTAACCTGCCAAACTTACCCCGATTATACGTCGAATAGGCCGCGTGTCCAACCATCGGCGGGCGGGGCGCGCAATGCACATAGAAACGATAGCGGAGTATCATTAGCCTCGGTTGTGCGTTACCCGCTCGGCGCAAGAGCCGAAACCCGATAAGGAGATGCGCTTATGACAACAAGGGCTGATTTCACGCCCAACGAGTGGCAGTCAGTCATGGAGGCCCCGGTCTTGACCTCGATGTATGTCGTGCTCGCCTCGCCCAGCGGCCCTATCGGCGTCGTTAAGGAGATGACCGCGCTGGCGAAGTCGGTAGTCGAGGCGGGCGCGGAGTGGACGGCGAACCCGCTCATCAACGACATGATTGCCGAGGTCAAGGGCCGCAGCCAGGCAGGCCAGAACGCCGATGCCGAGCAGCAGGAAATCATGAGGCTGTCGGCGAAAAGCCCACAGGAAGCCCAGACCGAGGTCTTGACCAAGCTCAAGGCCAGCCTGGCGACGGTGTCGGCCAAGACCTCCGGCGAGGAACTCGACGGCTTCAACCGCTGGCTGATGGACCTGGCGACGAAGACGGCCCAGGCTGCCAAGGAGGGCGGCTTCCTCGGCTTTGGCGGCAAGGCCGTCAGCGACGAGGAACGCAAGGCCCTGGCCGACCTGGCCACGACGCTGGGCGTGCCCGCCCCCCAGGTGTAGGCTGGAGAAGAGAGACCCGCCAGGTCCTGGAGACCTGGCGGGTCTGGTTGAAGGGAGGGCTGATCAGGGGTGGAGCAGAATCTTGACCGTCGGCTCGGAGCGTGAGGCGAGCAGGTCGAAGGCCCGACGGTAGTCGGCCAACGACAGGCGATGCGTAATCAGCGGGGCCACATCCAGCAGCCCGCTCTCGATGGCGCGCAGGGTGCGGACGAACACCTCGGACGTGTAGGCGAAGATGCCGTGGACGCGCACGTCCTTCAGGCAGAAGAGGTCAGGGTCCAGGGCGATGGTCTGTTCACCGCCGACAATCCCGACCAGGGCCACGCTCCCCCCGCGCCGCACCAGGTTGAGCGCGAGCAGGGAGGCGGACGGATGCCCTGCCGCTTCGAACACGACGTCTGCCCCACGACCGCCGGTGAGCGCACGCACCCGCTCCTCCGGCCCCTCGCTCAGCGTCACGACCTCCGTCGCTCCGACGGCGCGGGCGAAGTCCTCATTCAGCCGGTCCACGCCGACGACGATAATCTGCCCCGCCCCTAGCCCCTTAGCCCAGGCGACGCCGAGCAAGCCCACCGTCCCCGGTCCGACCACGGCGACGGTGTCGCCCGGCTGCACGCCAGCGCGCAGCATGCCGTGCCCGGCGCACGCCGCCGGCTCAGTGAGCGCCGCCAGGTCGAGGGGCAGGTCAGGGCGAAAGGGGTGGGCGAGGTCGGCGCGGACGACGACGTACTCGGCATACGCGCCCGGCAGCGTGAAACCCAACTCGTTGTAGGTCTCACACAGGTTGGTCTGGCCGCGTCGGCAGAAGGGACACGCGCCACAAAAGTTGTGCCCCTCGACGGCGACGCGGTCGCCCACCTGGACGCCCGATACGTCCGGCCCGACCTCGACCACCGTCCCGCTCCACTCGTGGCCGAGCGTCACAGGATAGCGGACATAGGCGGACGGGCGCGTCCCCTGCCACGTCTCGACATCGCTCATGCAGACACCGACTGCCGCGACGCGCACCACGACCTGCCCCGCCTGGGCGCGCGGGACCGGCTGCTCGACCAGCCCGCCGTGGCGCGGGCGCTCGATGACGACTGCCTTCATCGTGTGCTCCCCATCGTGCGCCGGCCGCTAGCCGTCGTCCCGTGTTGAGAATTGATACGCCGTAATCTCGTGGTAGCGCTCCCCGGCCCGCACGATGGGCGACGGCCACTGCGGGAAGTTGACGGCGTTGGGGAAGGTCTGCGTCTCCAGGCACAAGGCCGCATACGAGCGGTAGACCGCGCCGCCCTTGCCGGTCACGGGGCTGGCGCCGAGCTTGTTGCCGGTATAGAGCTGAACGCCTGGCAGGGTCGTGTAGCCCGTCATCACGCGGCCACTCGTCGGCTCGTAGACCTCGACAAAGCGAGCCAACTGGCCGCGCGGCGTGTTCAGCACGAAGTTGTGGTCGTAGCCCTCGGCCAGCCGCAGCTGCTCATCGTCCGCGTGGATGCGCGCGCCGATGGGGGTCGGCTGGCGGAAGTCGAACGGCGTCCCTGCGACGGGCCGGATCTCGCCCGTTGTGATCTGGGCCGCGTCGGTTGGCGTGTACGCGTCGGCGTCCAGCCAGAGGACGTGCCCCAGGATGTCCCCATTGCCCGCGCCGCGCAGGTTGAAGTAGGAGTGGTTGGTCAGGTTGACCGGCGTGTCCTGGTCGGGCACGGCCAGGTACTCGATGCGCAGCGCGTTGTCGTCTGTCAGCGTGTACGTCACCGTCACCTGGAGATTGCCCGGATAGCCCTGGTCGCCGTCGGGGCTGAGGTGGGATAGTTCCAGCGACGGGCCGGCCACTGTCTCGCTCGGCCGCGCCTGCCAGACGCCGCGGTCAAAGCCCTGCGGGCCACCGTGGAGCTGGTGCTCGCCGTGGGTCGGCGTGACGTGGCGCTCGACGCCATTCAGGGTGAACCGCGAGTGGGCGGTGCGGTTGGCGACGCGCCCAACCAGCGCGCCGAAGTAGGGGTGCCGCGCCAGGTACGGCGCGAGGCTATCGAAGCCGAGCACGACATCGTCGAGCCGGCCGGCGCGGTCGAGCACGCGCAGCGACACGATGATGCCGCCGTAGTTAGTGATGCGCGCCTCCAGGCCGGCGGCGTTGGTCAGGGTGTAGAGGTTGACGGCGACGCCCTGCTGGGTCTGGCCAAAGGGCTGGGTCTGGGTGGGCATGGGGCAAGCTCCTCTCAGGGCACGCTCAACATAGCTTTGACGACGTGGGCTTCGGGTCGCAGCCAGCCGGGCAAGGCGTCGGGCGTCTCGCTCAGGCCGGCGCGGTGGGTAATCCAGGGCGCGAGGTCAACCCGCCCACTCTCCAGCGCGTCGAGGACCTGGCGAAAATCCGACGCGGTGGCGTTGCGCGTCGCCAAGAGGGTCGTCTCGCGGCGATGGAACTCCGCGTCGGAGAACATCACATCGCCGGGGTGGTGGCCGACGAAGACCAGGCGGCCGCCGTTCGCTAGATAGTCCAGGGCGCGGTTCATCGAGGCCGGCGCGCCGGTGGCGTCGAAGACGACGGTCGGCATGTCGCCGTCGGTCAGGGAGCGGACCGCGTCGAGCGCCGTCTCACCGGCGGCGATGGTGGCCGCGACGCCAAGGTGGGCCTGGGCGAAGTCCAGCCGGAAGGCGTCCATGTCCAGCGCGACGACCCGCGCCCCCGCCCCCTGGGCGAACTGCATCACCGATAGCCCAATTGGCCCCGCGCCGAGGACGAGGACTGTCTCGCCCGCCTCCACCTGGGCGCGGTTGACGGCGTGCGCGCCGATGGTCAGCATCTCGACCAGCGCCAGTTCTTCCAGCGACAGCTTTGTGGAGGGGTGGAGCTTGGACAGCGGGACGTGCATGGTTGAGCGCATGCCGCCGTCGCGGTGGACGCCGAGCACCTGCATGTTCACACAGCAGTTGGTCTTGCCGCGCCGACACGCGATGCACTGCCCACACGACAGGTAGGGTTCGACGGCGCAGCGGTCCCCGACCTTGACCGTCATGGGACTATCCGTGGGGCCAATGACAAGCACTTCGACACCCAACTCGTGGCCCAGGATGCGCGGGTAGGTAAAGAACGTCTGGCGGCCGCGATAGGCGTGTAGGTCAGTGCCACAGATGCCGACGCGGTGGATACGGACGAGCGCCTGACCAGGCGGCGGCGGGCCGGGGTCGGGGGTATCGGTCAGCATGAGCCGACCAGGTTCGGTAAGCACAACGCTTTGCATGGTGGCCTTCCTTCAGGTAGAGCACAAGGGTCGCAAGCCTTATTGTGCCCTAAGCAAAGCCTGGGTGTCCAATCCCTCGCAAACCTGCTATAATACGGTTAGCCGAGGCGAGGAGCCAGTTATGCTAAATGCCGGCGCGCTGACAGTTCAGGAGGGCGTGACATGGTCCACCAGGACATCCGGCCCGCGCACGAGGACGACGAGTTTTAGGTGCTATCCCTCGCTTAGTCCATAACGCGCCTAGCGTAGGCCAGGTTGTCGCGCAGGCGGTCGCGCAAGGGCTGCTTGGTGGAGAAATCCTCGAACGACAGCCAGCCGTCGTAACCGACCTGCCGCAAGGCCCGCGCCAGCGCAGCCATGTCCACCACACCCTGCGTCAGCGGGGTCCACTCAGCCTGCCAGGCCGCGCTGCCGTCCGGCCGCGTCCCGACCTCCCGCCAGCGCGCGTTCTTGACGTGAACCATCGCCACGTACGGTCCCAGAACTTCCAGCCCCAGGCGGTAGGTCTCATAGCCCTCGTAGACCATGTTGCCCGCGTCGTAGATGACGCCGACGTCACGCGGGTCGAAGTTCTGGACAAAGCGCGCTGCGCTGCTGGCGCTGGGCAGCACGGTGGCATGATGGAGTTCGACCAGGGCGCGGACGCCGGACTGCCGCGCCAGCGCCGCCACCTCGCGGTACTGCGCCACGCTGCGGTCGTAGAGGCGTAGATAGCTCGTCGCGCCGTCGTACTTGGGGACGGAGATGCGGACCTGCGGCGCGCCCACGCGGGCGACGCCCTGCAAGACACGTTCGGCGGCCGCCAGGTCTTCGCAGGTAACGTAGGTGGCGACACTAGGCAGCGCCAGGCTGGCCGCTTCGCTCAGAGCGCGAATGCGCGGGGCGTCCTCGACAAAGGTCGCCAGCGGCCAGGTACAGCGGTTGCCCGCCCAGAAGCCCGGCGCGCCGCTCGGCGACGGGTCCTGATCGGCGATGCGCCACTCGACACCGTCGTAGCCCTCTTCCCGCAGCACCCGGACCGCCTCGTCCGGTGTGTACTCTGGCAGGCTGACGGTAAAGACCGCGTATCTCATGCCAGCCTCCGCTGGCCGGCGCGCAGGTCGTTCAGCAGCGCCGCGTACGCCGCGCGGTCGATGGGCAAGGTGACGGCCTGGTCGCTGAGGCTCGACAGGGTGATGGCGTTCGCCAGTTCCAGCGACTTGAGGGCTTCGCGGCCGTCGGTGCGGGGCCGCCCGCCCTCGGTAATCGCCCGGTAGAGGTCGCGGTGGACGGCCAGGTGACCACCGCCGTCGCCGGGCAGGTGCAGGGTCTCCGTGGTCGCACCAGGCTGGCTAAACATCCCCGTCGCCGTCGCCATGTGCTCGCGCATCCCGGGCTGCCAGCGGTAGACGGTGAGGGTGTCGCCGATAATCTCAAACGCGCCGTTCTCGCCGACCACCTGGAGCCGCTGCTGCAAGCCTGTCTCCGCCGTGCTCATCGTCAGGTAGCCGGGCGCGCCGTTGTCGAACTCGAGCATGGCCTGGGCCGTGTCCTCCGTCTCGATGGCGTGGACACGGGTGCGCGTCCAGCCCCACACGCGCCGTGGCGTCCCCGCCAGGTAGCACAGTAAGTCGAGGGAGTGGGGGGCCTGGTTGAGGAGAACGCCGCCGCCCTCGCCCTGCCACGTCCCGCGCCAGCGCGCCGAGCGGTAGTACACGGCCGGCCGATACCAGGGTTCGACACACAGCGCCCGCACCAGCGGCCCAATCGTGTCACTGTCCACCAAGGCCCGCGCCTGCTCGATGACGGGGCGAAAGCGCTGCTGAAAGCTGACGGCCAGCAGCCGTCCCGCCCCGTCGGCGGCCTGAATCATCGCATCGGCTTCGCTTACCTGGACGGCAATGGGCTTCTCGACCAGGACGTGCGCGCCGGCGGCGAAGCTGTCGCGGGCGATGGCGGCGTGGGAGGGGTGCGGAGTGGTGATGACGACCACGTCCGGGCGCACGTCGGCCAGCAGGACGTGGTGGTCGCGGTAGTACGCGCAGCCGATCTCGGCGGCCCGAGGTTCGCCGCGCGCCGGATCGATGTCCGCGACGGCGACAAGCTCCGCCTCCGGTATGGCAGCCAGAGCGCGAATGTGGTTAGGGGCGATGACGCCGCCAACGCCAACGATGGCATACCGCAAACGAGGACCAGACGGGGTGTCTGTCATGGGGATTTTATCCTTCAGAGAAGCGGCCGATTTCCACATCCCCCAATGCCCGCCGCAAGTCCGCGCTGCTTAGAATGATGGTCGTGCCGCGCACGCCGGAGCCGAGGGAGACCTCGTCGGCAGCGAACACGCTCTCATCGACCAGGATGCGCATGGGCTGGGGCAGACCAAAGGGGGAGACGGCGCCGACGGAGTAGCCAGTGACCTGGCGCAGTTCGTCCTCGCGGGCCATGGTGAGGCGCGACTGGCCCAGCGTGCGGCGCAGCGTCGGCCAGGCCACCTGGCGTGCGCCAGCGACGAGCACCATAACGTACTCGCCCTGCCCGACGCGGAAGACGATACTGCGGACCACCTGGTCCGGGTGTTGGCCCCGTTCCTGGGCGGCTTGCTCGAGGGAGTGGACAGGGCCGGGATGCACAAACACGCGATGGGGGATGCCCATCTCGGTAAGGACTCGTGAGACAGGAGAAGATGTGCTCATGGATGGCAATTATACCACCGATGCTCACATCCGGATCCCGACGACCTCCAGCTTCTGCAGCGCCCGCACCAGCGACTGTTGGACCACTGCGACCGGCTGCCCACCGTCGATCTCTACCAGTAAGCCGCGCCGTCGGTAGAAGTCCTCGAGGGGGGCCGTCTGGCGGGTGTAGACCTCGAGGCGATTGCGAACCGTGTCGGGCTTGTCGTCGTCGCGCTGGTAGAGAGCGTTGCCGCAGTGGTCGCACTGCCCGGCGACGGTCGGTGGCGCGAACTCGGTGTGGAACGACGCGCCGCACACCCGGCACAGCCAGCGTTCGGTCAGGCGCGCCACGAGGATGTCGAAGGGCACGACCAGATCGAGGACGAGGCCGACACTCTTGCCCTGCGCCGCCAGCGCCTGGTCGAGCGCCTCGGCCTGGGGGACGGTGCGGGGGAAGCCATCCAGGATGGCCCCGTGGCAGCAATCTACGCGGCCCACGCGCTCCATGACCATCGCCACGGTCACGTAGTCGGGGACCAACTCGCCGCGATCCATGTAGGACTTGGCGGTCACACCCAGATCGGTGCGCGAGCGCACGTGCTCGCGGAACAGGTCACCCGAGGACAGGTGGGGAATAGCGAGGTACGTCGTCAGCCACTGGGCCTGGGTGCCTTTGCCGGCCCCCGGCCCACCTAACAGAATCAGGTATCGCGGGCAGTCCACTGTGTACATCATAGCTCTACTCCGCGTCGCTTATACTAGGCCGAACAGCATTATGCTATAGCGTACCGCAACTCTTACTCTCATGGCGCAAAGAGGCGGCTACGCGCGGCGAAGATTCGTTCACATTTATAGAGAATTTGACTCCCAATCCCGTTCGTGTTAAACTCGGTGTACTTTGTCGACAGTCGTCAATTAGCATAGGCGGGAGTATCAGAACGCCGTATGAACACCGTATCGCCCCATCTCGAAGCCCTCAATATCGTCAACCTACGCGAGCACATCAAGCGCCAGGTCTGTGACGCCATCCTCACGGGTATGTTCAAGCCCGGAGAGAGACTCATCGAAGCCACCATCGCCGACCAGCTCGGCGTCAGTCGCGCCCCGGTGCGCGAAGCCCTCGTCTCGCTTGAACGCGAGGGGATTGTCGCCAGCCAGCCACGCCGCGGCTACTTTGTCATCAACTTCACGGACAAAGACATTGAAGAGATTTACAGTCTGCGCCTGTTGCTGGAAATGGAAGCGCTGCGGCGGGCCATCGGCCACTTTTCGCCCGCCGACATCACCGAAATGCAGCGCCTCGTGGATGAGATTGGCGAGGAGGCTCACCGCGGTCCCAGCGCCGACCGCATGATCCAGTTGGACCTCAACTTCCACGAGATGATCTGCCGCGTCGCCGGGCATTCACGGCTGTACTCGACGTGGGACAGCATGCGCCTCCAGACCTGGCTGCTCATTGGCCTGACGAGCCGCACTCACTACTCCGAGCCAGACCAGCCTCGCGACCGGCACCAGCGCATCCTTGACGCCATCGTCGCGCAAGACCTGCCGTTGGCCGAGGAAAACCTCCACCAGCATATCCTCGACGCTGAGCAACGGGCGCGGGCCGCGTGGCGCGAACTAGGCGCCAACGGATTCGAGCTGCTGCCTGGGAGAGCCTAGCCATGCCCCCCTTCCGTCTACTCCAGGTCGGCCTGGGCAACCGCGGCCAGATGTGGTCGGAGATCATCCACAGCCGCACGGACGTTGTCCACAGCGGGGTGGTGGATGTCGACCCGGCGCGGCTGGCGAAATACGCCGCCGCGTACCCGGACGTCCCGCGCTTCACCGACTACCGCGCGGCGCTGGCCGAGGCGCAGAGCGACGCCGTCCTGCTCGTCACGCCTCCGGGCGGCCACCTGGCGCAGGCCCGCGACATCTTCGCCGCCGGGCTGCCCTTGCTGGCCGAGAAGCCGCTGACCCTCGACCTGGTCGAAGCCGTCGAGATTGTGGGCCTGGCCGACGCAGCGCGCCTGCCCCTGGCCGTCGGCCTCAACTTCCGCTACCTGCCGGTCAGCCAGAAGATTCGGGAACTCGTCGCCGCCGAGGCGTTCGGCGCGCCGGGCTTCGGCCACTTCGAGTACCACCGCAACCGAGACGGCCGCGCGCCGCACCTTAACAAGTACCCGCTGGTCATGGACCAGCCCATGATGCTCGAGCAGAGCATCCACCACCTGGACCTGATCCGCTTCTGCTATGGCCGCGAGGTCGAGAGCATCGCCTGCCGCGCCTGGAACCCGACGTGGAGCATGTACGCCCACGACAGCAACGTGGCATGCTTGCTGACGCTGGAGGGCGGCATGGAGGTCACGTACTACGGGACGTGGACGGGCGGCTGGAATGGTTTCCAGTTCCAGTGGCGGACGGACTGCGCCGACGGCGTCATTATCCAGCGCCAGTTGCACGAGGACCTGGCGGTCGCCCACACGACCGATACCACCCTCACGCCCGTCGAGCTACCCGCCTGCCGCGCCTTCTACGATGACACGAGCGCCCTGCTGTCGCGCTTCATCGCGCATGTCCGCGACGGCGCGCCCCTCGAGTGCAGCGGCCACGACCACCTGGTGACGCTGGCCCTGTGCTTTGCGGGCATCGAGAGCAGCGCGACGGGCAAGTCGGTCAACATGAGTGAATTCCTTGCCCGCCACGGGATTGCCACGCCCCAGGCGTAGGAGTAGCTGCTTCCCATGCCTTCCCATGTCTTCCTACGTGGTCTACTGTCTGTCTACGAGTGACTCATGCCCCCCTTCTCTTTTCGCGGCGTCTTCAACATCACGCCCACGCCATTCCACCCGGACGGCTCGCTGGACGAAGCGAGCCTCCACCGCCTGATCGAATTCAACCTCGGCCTGGGCGTCCACGGCCTGACCATCCTGGGCGTGATGGGCGAGGCGAGCAAGCTGACCGACGCCGAGCGCGAGCGCGTCATCGTCACGGTACTCGACGCCGCAGCCGGCCGCCTGCCCATCTGCGTCGGTACGACCCACGCCGCGACGGACCCGTGTGTCGCGTACAGCCGCCAGGCGCAGGCGCTCGGCGCGCAGGCGGTGATGGTGGCCCCGCCCCGCCTGGCCCGCTCGTCGGACGCCGCCTTGCTGCGCCACTACCTGACCGTGGCTGAGGCCGTCGACATCCCCATTATCGTCCAGGACCACCCACCCAGCAGCGGCGTGTTCATGAGCATCGAGTTCATCGCCCAACTCGCTGAGCAAGCGCCGCACTGCCGCTACCTCAAGCTGGAGGACGAGCCGACGCTGCCCAAGTTGACCCGCATTAGAACCGCCGCCCCGAGTGTCGAGATTGTCGGCGGCTCGAACGGCATGTGGTTCCTGGAGGAACTGCAGCGCGGCGCGGTGGGTATCATGACGGGCTTCGGCTATCCGGACATCCTGGTCGAGATTTACCGCCGCTGGACGGCAGGCGACGAGGCGGGGGCAGCCGATCTGTTCTACCGCTATTGCCCACTGATCCGCTTCGAGAATCAGCCCGGCCTGAGCCTCGCCATCCGCAAGCAAGTCTACTATCGGCGCGGCGCCATCGCGTCACCCCGCGTCCGCGAGCCGTTCGCCGCCATCGACGCCGCGACACTGGCCGAGCTAGACGCGATCCTCGACTGGCTCAAACTGGCAACGAGTTCGTAACATCGGACTTGCCTGGAACTATGTCACAGGATGACACTGGGGCGTTCAGGTCCCAGTTCACTCGCAAGACAAGTGTACGTGATAGCGTAAACCCGTGGCCTAAACGCCACGGCTGGCGAGTGTCACCTGACAGTCGGTGTTGATCAGGTAAGCCCTGGAATGGACCGCATCACCATGCCCCTCCGTACCGTGCACCTCGACCCCATGTCTCCCGCCGACCTGGCGTGGGCGCAGGGTCTCGTCGGCGACACCCTCAGCCTGGCGGCGCCGGAGACGGCGGACGCGCCTCTCGCCCCCCTGCTGGCGGACGCCGAAGCCATCGTCTCGCGCGGCGTGCCTGTGACAGCCGCCATCCTGGCCCAGGCCCCGCGCCTGCGCCTCGTCCAGAAGTACGGCGGGCGCGCCGACGGCATCGACCGTGCGGCGGCTCGCGCGCGTGGCGTCACCGTCGCCACCATGCCCCTGGTCGGGACCATCGCCGTCGCCGAGCTAGCCATGACGCTCATCCTGGCGCTGAGCAAACAACTCGTCATGGGCCACCACGCCACCGTCACGGGCGCGTACCGCGAGTTGGGCGTCGAGCCAAAAGTCACCTCGCAGCGCGTCATCGCGTTCCAGTGGATGAAGCTGCCGCACCTACTCGAAGTCTACGGCCACACGCTGGGCATCATCGGCTTTGGCGAGATTGGGACCGAGACGGCCAGGCGCGCCCAGGCGTTCGGGATGCGCGTCCTGTACACCAAGCGGACGCGCCTCGACGCCGACATGGAACAGGCGCTGGGCGTCACCTACGCGACGCTGGATGACGTCCTGCGCCAGAGCGACTTCGTCCTGCTGGCGACACCCCATACCCCCGACACCGACCGCCTGATGGGGGCGCGCGAACTGGCCCTCATGAAGCCCACCGCCTACCTGGTCAACATCTGTCGCGGCGGCGTCGTGGACGAGGACGCCCTGGTCGCGGCGTTACGCGAGCGACGTATCCGGGGCGCGGGCTTGGATGTGTTCGTCCAGGAGCCGATCCCCTACGACCACCCCTTGCTCCAACTCGACAACGTCATCCTGACCCCCCACATTGGCGGCGGGACGGGGGGCGCCCGCGAGCGCCAGATGCGCGACGTGCTGGGCAACGTGGTGCGGCTGGCGCGGGGCGAGATGCCGTTGCACGTGGTGGCTTGAGCGGTGAAGGAGGTAGTGTGACACCAACCCTTGTGATCCGCGCTGGGACACTCATCGACGGGACCGATACTGTCAGCCACGACCGGGCCATCGTCATTGCGGACGACAGGGTCCAGGCGGTCCAGCCGTGGGCGGCGCTCGATGCCCCGCCCGATGTCCCCGTCCTGGACGCCTCGACGCGGACCGTGCTGCCTGGCCTCATCGACGTCCACGTCCATGTCCACGGGGCGGGTGGCCCGGTGGCGTGGCAGATGAGCGAGGCGCGGGAGTCGACGCCCTTCGTCGCCATCCGCGCCGTCGCCAACGCCCAAACGCACCTACGCATGGGCTACACGGCGCTACGTGATGTCGCGGCGCGGGGCTATGTGGATGTCGCGCTGCGCGACGCCATCGACCAGGGCATCGTCACTGGACCTCGGCTGCGCGTCGCGGGCCAGGGCATCACCATCACCGGCGGCCACATGGACAAGGGCGGCTGGGCCACGGAAGTCTCGTTCAGCGGGCGCACGGGCGTCGCCGACGGGCCGTGGGCGATGCGCCAGGCGGTGCGCGAGCAGGTCAAGATGGGCGCGGACCTGATCAAGATCAACGCCTGCGGCGGGCGGCTCGACCTCCAGGAGCCGTGGTTCCAGGAGATGACGTTCGAGGAGATGGCGGCCGTGTGCGCCGAGGCTCACAAGCTAGGGCGGCGCGTGGCGGCCCACACATCGGGCGGCCCGGCCATCACCGACTGCCTCCGCGCCGGCGTTGACACCATCGAGCACGGCCATTGGCTCACCGACGAGCAGATCGACCTCATGGTGCAGCAGGGCACGTTCTACGTCCCGACGCTGATCGTCAACTCGCGCAATGTCCACCTGGGCGCGGAGGCGACGGGCGTGTCCCCTGGCGGTTGGGCGTGGCTCACCAAGGTCTACGACGACAAGTGGGAGACGCTGGCGCGGGCCAGGCGCGCGGGCGTCAAAATCGCCGCCGGCAGCGACGCGGGCTTCCTGATCTACCACGGGGAGGGAGCCTGCGAGTTGGAGGAACTGGTCAAGGGCGGCTTTAGTCCCCTGGAAGCCATCATCGCCGCCACCCGCACCGCCGCCGACTGCCTGGGCTGGGCTGATCGTCTGGGCACCCTCGAACCCGGCAAGCTAGCCGACCTCGTCATTGTCGACGGCGACCCCCTGGCCGACATCCGCATCCTCCAGGACGAGCCGCGCATCCACACCGTCCTCAAAGGCGGCCAGGTCGTCAAGGGCGACCCGGTTAAGTCTGCTCACGCCGCTCGGCAGCACCCGACACGCCCTACGTAACACGCATCACGTCTCACGCATCACGTTTCACGTATCACTCCCCAGGAGGCTCCATGACCATTCTCGGCGTCAAGCACTTCACCTATGCCGTCCGCGACGCGGCCAAGTCGTTGGCGACCTACCAGCGGCTGCTCGGCCTCGGCCAGAACGAAACTGTCCGCGAGTTTCCCAAGTCACGCACCCGCGCCGCCTACGTCTACGCGGGCGACATCGAGTTCCAACTGTGCGAGTCGATGGACTCCGACGGCCGCTTCGCCCAATGGATTGACGAGCGCGGCGGCGAGGGGCTGCACCACATCTGCTTCAGCGTCGACGACATCGACGCCGTGCTGGACCACGCCCTGAGCGAGGGCGCGACGCTCAAGGAGTGTCGCGCCTGCCAGGTCACAGGCCGCCACGCCCACCCCGAAGGCTGGATCGCCTTCCTCCAGGACGACGTCAACGGCATCGAGATCGAGTTGATGCAAGTCTACAAGGAAGGCGAGAAAGAGCGCGCCATGGCGGCGCAGGGAGTCTAGCATGCCCCTCCGCACTAACCAGGATAAGCTGGTCAGAATCGCCGTCTACGGCGAAATCGCCGCGCCGACCCTCCCCCCGACCCAGTACCGCGCCGACGCCGCCGGCCAATCCCAGGTCATGATCGGGATGTACGGCATCGTCTACAACGCCCGCGTCGGCGACCCGGCCTTCGGCTGGGCGGCGGACCACCTGGAGCCGGGCGTGTCCATCCACAACCTGGACCAGCAGATGCACATGGCGCTGCACTACATGACGTGCGTCGGCAACGAGGCTATGGTCATCTCCGGCGACGCGACGGGGGCCAGGGGCCGTCTGTCGGGCGAGCACGAGCGCCTGCTGGTGGACTTCGCGCCGGACGTGCTGGAGAAGCTGGCCGTCGGCGACAAGGTTCAAATTTGGGGGCACGGCGTGGGCCTGGAACTCCTCGACTGGCCGCAGATCAACATCTACAAATGCGACCCCGCCCTGGTCCAGGCCATCCCCTTCGAGGAGCGTGACGGCAAGCTGCGCGTCCCGGTCACTCACATTATCCCGGCCCACCTCATGGGGTCAGGGGCCGAGCTACCGACAGAGTTCGTGGACCAGGACTTTATGAGCAACGACCGTGAGGCCATCCGCGAGCTAGGCCTGGAAGACCTGCGTATTGGGGATCTCGTCGCGGTCACCGACCACAGCCACTGGTGGGGCCGCGAGTATCATCCGGGCGCGGTGTCCATCGGCCTCATCAACCACGGCGACTCGGTCATGATCGGGCACGGCCCCGGCGTGATGACCCTGCTCACCACGACCTCGCCGGTCATCGAGCCGTTTATCGCGCCCGACGCCAACATCGCCCACTACCTGAACTTTGGCGCCTGGCCGCCCCGCACCTTCGACACCAACGGCCGCTAGACGCTGGACGACCTCTGCCTTGCCGTCGTCTAGCCCAGGAGAGCATCTGTGTTAAAGACAAACGCCGACCGTCTGGTCAAAATATCCGTCGCGGGCCAGGTCGACTCGCCCCGTCTGCCGGGGCTGCCCGCCGCGCCCCACTTCATCGGGCGCGACGGCAAGCCGCGCCTCGTCCCCTACATCGGCAGCATCGTCCCCAACGTCCGCGTCGGCGACCGGGCGTTGGGGTGGGTCGCCGAGAACATCGAGCCGGGCGTCGCCCTGCGCGCCAAAGACGCGGGCGCGCACATGGCGCTCAAAATCTACGCCTGCGTTGGCAACAAGGCCGCCGTCATGTCGGGTATGGCCAAGGGCGCCGTCGGAACGGTCACCGGCAAGAGTGGCCGCTTCGCCGACCACATCATTGTCGACTTCCCGCCCGACGTCCTGGAACGCATGGCGATTGACGACCGCGTCCAGATTCAGGCGCATGGCACGGGCTTGCAGATCCAGGGCATGCCCGGCGTCATGTGCAAGAGCCTGTCGCCGGCGCTCCTTGACGCCTGGGGCCTGAGCATCGAGGGTGACTGCCTATGTACGCCCGTCGCCGCCGTCGTCCCACCCGAGTTGATGGGCGCGGGCGCGGGCCTGACGAGCGAGGGCGGCGCGGTCGCCATCCAGACTGGCGACGCCGAGACGCTGGCGCAGTACAAGCTGGACCGCCTGCGGCTGGGCGACCTTGTCGCGCTCATCGACTACGACAGCACCTACGGTTACGGCTTCAAGCGCGGCGCAGTCAGCGTCGGCGTCGTCTCCCACGGCGACAGCGTGCGGCCGGGCTACGGGCCGGGCGTGACGGTCCTGCTGACGGCCCCCAACGGTGACATCGAGCCGATGCTGCGGGACGGCGTGAACGTGGCCGACCTCCTCAAGTTGCGCTAGGCAAGGATACCCGAATGCTCTCTGCGACACCCTCCGTCTCGCCCATGCGCCGCGCCATTGCCGACCGTGCCTGGCGCTGGCTGCCCAGCGCCACCCCAGGCGCGACGCAGCTTGACTTGAGCCAGGACCTCATCGAGACGACGCCTCCGCCCCACGTCCGTCAGGCGGCGAAGGATGCCCTGGACCGCGGCGAGACGCACTACACCGACCGCCCCGGCGTGCCCGAACTACGCGACGCCGTCGCCCGCCTTTTGCGCGAAGCACAGGGCCTGCCCATCGCGGGCAAGAACAACGTCGTCATCACCTGCGGCGGGCGCGAGGCGCGCTACATCGCCATCCAGAACCTCGTCCGCCCCGGCGACCGTGTCCTCGTGCCGCCGCTGCGCTCGCCCGGCGTGGACGAAGTCATTCGCATCGCCGAAGGGCAGGTGGTCGAAGCGCCCGCCACACCCGCCGACCCGGCCTTCGCCGCCGCGTTGACGGACGACATCCGCCTGGTCATGCTCCCGTCGCCCGCCAACCCGACCGGCGAGACGCTCGACCTGACCGCCGTGACGCGGCTGGCTGACGCTCTGAGCCGCGTGTCCACCGTCGTGGTGTGGGATCAGTCGCTCATGGAGCCGCCGACAGCGGGGGCAGGCGAGGCCCATCTCGCGGCCCACCCCATGCTGGCCGAGCGGACCATCACTCTGGGCAGCCTGAGCCACGCCTGGGGCCTGGGCCCTTGGCGCGTCGGCTACCTGGCCGGCCCAGACGCGCTTCTGAAACCCATGCGCGACCTCAAGCAGGCGTTGACCATCTGCACCACCGCCGTCTCGCAGTTCGCGGCGCTGGCCGCGCTGACGGGACCGCAAGACTGGCTGCGGGACCTGGCTGCCGAGCGCCAGGCCCGCCGCGCCGCCGCCACCGACGCGCTACGCACCTTGGGCACACGCGTCGCCGACGGCGTCGGGCCGTACGTCTGGGCGAACGCTTCGCCGCTCGGACTGGACGGCGACCAGTTAGCAGGGCGCCTGGCGCAGCGGGGCGTGCGCGTCACGCCTGGCAGCACATATGGTCCCGCCGGGCGGCCCTTCGTCCGCATCACCTTGGCCGCGCCCGCTGAGACGCTCGCCACGGCATTGGGGGCTAGCCTATGACCACCCTGACTGGCACCGCTCTCCGCTACGCGATGATGGACCTGGCGGCGACGATGACCGACGTCATCGCCCTGGGACGCGGCGACCCCGACCTCGACACACCACCGCACATCGTCGCCGCCGCCCAAGCGGCCATCGACAGTGGCGCAGCGGACCGTATCCCACCCATCGAAGGCATTCCAGAACTGCGCCAGGCCATCGCCGCCAAGCTCCAGCGTGACAACAGCATCGAGGTGGACCCTGACCGCGAAGTCCTGGTCACCACGGGCGGCCAGGAAGCCCTCTTCCTGCTCGTCCAGGCGCTGCTCAATCCCGGCGACGAGATTCTCGTCCCCGACCCGCGCTACACGTCCTACGACCAGGCCATCCACAAGGCGGGCGGCGTGATGGTCTCGGTCCCGACGCTGGAAGCGGACGACTTCGATATGCAGGCCGAGGCGGTCGAGGCGCGCATCACCCCACGCACCAAAGCAGTCCTCATCGTCTCGCCGGGCAACCCGACGCCCGGCATCGTCACGCCCCGCAATATCCGCCGCATCGCCGAGCTGGCGCAGCGGCACGACCTCATCGTCATCTCCGACGAAATCTACGAGAAGTTCATCTACGACGGCGCGGAGCACCTGAGCATCGCCTCCGTGCCAGGCATGAAGGAGCGCACCGTCACCCTCAACGGCGTGTCCAAGACATACGCCATGACGGGCTGGCGCGTCGGCTACCTAGCGGGACCGGCTGAGTTGATCGGCGTGCTCAAGGGCCTCAAGGGGACGGTCAGCCGCGGCACGGCCGTCGTATCGCAGCTTGCGGCCGCAGCAGCGCTGGCCGGTCCGCAGGACTGCGTCGAGGCCATGCGCCACACCTACGACGAGCGCCGCCAGTTGATGATGGCGGGTCTACAGCGCATGGGCTTCGCCTTCGGCCACCCCTGGGGGGCGTTCTACATCTGGGCCAATGTCGCGCCACTGGGCGTGCCCGCCCTCCAACTGTGTTACCACTTCCTGCGCGACGGCAAGGTCCTCATCTTCCCCGGCACGTCCTTTGGCGAGGGGTGGGGCAACCACTTGCGGATCTCCCTCCTCCAGCCGACGGACCGCCTGAGCGAGGCCATTGCGCGCATGGAAGATGTCGTGGCCCGCCTGCGCGCGGGCGAACTGGCAGCGATTACCGCCTGAGTGAGATGCGCCGAGGCAATAACCCTGGCGACTGTCGTGTGCGACATGGCCTGCTCAGCATGACAGTCGGGAAGCCCTTCCCTCCCCACTCAGTGTTTGCGACATACCTGTTAGGGTGACAGTCGAGGCCCGTCACCAGAAACGTGGAGATATAGATGCCGCCATCTCTCGCCCGTGAACTCCTGCCCGACCTGGTGCGGATACCCTCGCCCAACCCACCGGGCGACACCCGCGCCGTCGCCGACCACGTCGCGGCCCTGCTCCGCGCCTGGGGCTACACCGTCAACGTCGTCGCGCCCGACGCAAAGCCCGAAGCGCGCAGCGTCGTCGCCACGCTGGGCGCGGATCAGCCCAGCGTCCTCTACCACGCCCACATCGACACCGTCCCCATCGGGGCCAGCGAGGCGCAGGGCTGGTCGAGCGACCCGTACACGCCCACCGTCCGCGACGGCCGGCTGTACGGCAAGGGCAGCGTCGACGACAAAGGCCCGCTGGCGGCGATGCTGGCGGTCGGCCAGCGTCTGAGTCAGAGCGACGCGCCGGTCCACGGCCAGTTTATCCTGGTGGCAGCGGCAGAGGAGGAGACAGGCGGGCAGTTGGGGACGAAGTGGCTGGCGGACGCGGGCCATATTCCTCCCGCCGACTTTGTGGTCGTGGGGGAACAGACCCACAACCGCGTGGCGACGGCGCACAAGGGGGTCTTACGGGCAACAGTCCGGACGGTCGGCCGCAGCGTCCACGCCACTAACCCGGATCGGGGCGTCAACGCCATCAACGCTATGGCGCACATCATCCCGGCCCTGGAGGACTACCACCGCCGCCTGGCCGAGCGGCCCCATCCACTGGTCGGGGCGGCGACGTGCAACATCGGCGCCATCCAGCGCGGCGCGACCGCCAACGCCGTCCCCGATTGGTGCGAGGTGCGTCTCGACCGCCGCCTCATCCCGCGTGAAGACCCGGCCCAGGTCCAGCGCGACCTGGCCGAAGTCGTGGCGGGCGTGGCGCTGCCGGCCGGCGCGCGGGCCGAGGTGGGCGACTTCCTGGTCTCCAATTGGTTCGAGACCGACGCCGCCAACCCCCTCACCCAACGCTTCCTGGCCGCCGCCCAGGACGTCCTCCAGGCCGACGCGGGGCCTGTCGGCTACCTGCCGGGCAGCGACGCCAAGCACCTGACCGGCATCGCCCGCCAGGGCATGGTCGTCTTCGGCCCCGGCAGCTACGAGGTCGCCCACGCAGCGGACGAGTACGTGGACCTGCGGGAGCTAGCGGCGACAGAAGAAATCCTCTGGCGCTTTGCGGCCAACTTGTTGCTCCCTAGATAGAAACGACGCGGTCGTCGGGGCCGTGCCGGTCCAGGTAGTGGCTGAGGCGAACGCCGCCGCTCGCCGTGACGAGCATCGAGTTGATGGTGCGGTAGCCCGCATGGTCGGGCTGGTAGATGCCTGGCTCGCTGCTGAACACCATGCTGGGTACCAGGGGCGTGTCGTCGCCCGGCGCCAGCCACGGCCCCTCATGGCCCTGTAGGCCCATGCCGTGCCCGATGCGGTGGCGGATAAACTCGCCCAATCCAGCCGCCTCCACCGCCGCCAGCGCCCGGCGGTTCACCTCGTGGCACGGCATCCCCGGCGTCAGCGCCGCTAGAGCCGCGTCGTCGCACGCCTGGGCGGCGGCCAGGCAGCGGCGCTGCTCGGCCGTCGGCTCGCCCAGGATGAACGTGCAGCCGCTCTCGGCATGGTAGCCGCCCACCGTCGCCCCGATGCCCGCGATGAGCGTCTCGCCTGGCAGGGGACGACGCGGAATCGGGCGGCCGTGGGGGAGCGCGGCGCGCGGGCCGCTGTGGACCGTCCCCACGACGGCGCCACGATACAGGTCCACCAGGCTCCCCAACTCCTCGCGCATCTTCGTCGTCGTCGCGCCCAGGCAGGCGCGCAGGATGTCCAACTCGGTGCCACCTTGCGGCACGAGTTCGGCCGCGGCGGCCCGCGCCTGGGCGACGCAGTAGTCGGCATACCCCGCCGCCTGCTCGATGAGCGTCACTTCCTCCGGTTCCTTGACCCAGCGTAGGCGGGTGACAAGGTCAGTGACGACGGCGTCAGGGTGGACGGCGCGCAGCCGCTCGAAGCGGCTCACCGATGGGTCATCGACGGCCAGCCGCCGCGCCTGTATCTCCCGCCCCATCCACGTCACCGGATGCTCCGGATTGGGGTACTCAAAGTAGATACGGATGTCGCGGATGCCCGTCTCCTGGGCGTGCTCCTGCTCCAACAGCGGCACAAACAGGACCGGGTCGCCGTCGAGGGGCACGTACGCGCCCAGCGGCCGCTCTGAGGGCGTGTGGAAGAAGCCGGTGGCGTAGGCGACGTTGAAGGAGTCGAGCAACAAGATGCCATCTAGGCCCTGCCGCGCTAACTCCCCCTGAATGCGCCCCCGCACCCGGTCGTGGAACTCCTTCGCAAATGGGCTGCTCATCCTGACTCCTGAATATGAGACAGAATGAACAGAATGAACAGAATGGTCTGAATTATTCTGTAAATTCTGTTCATTCTGTCTAATGTCTTGGCGGCTTAGCGTTGGAGGGGAACGGTGACGGTGTGGCGGCCGCCCTTCTCCGACACGGCGCGGACCGTAACCGTGCCGCCCTGGGGCGCGCGCACCAGCCACTCAGCCTCGCCGCTCGTCGGCGACCACTGCTTCATCCACGGCGACCACGTGGCGCGCCGTTCGGACCGCCCCGCCAGGTGGCCCAGGCCCGCCACGCGCTTCCCCATCTCTAGCGTCATACTGTCGGCCAGGCCAAGCTCCGCCTTGACCGGCTGCGCCACGCCGTTGAGCAGGGCGCGCTGGGTCAGGTGGGTCGGCAGGAAGCCCTCGTTGACGACCCGTGCCCGCACGCGGTACAGGTCAGCGCCCAGGTGGTCGGCGTGGGCGTCGGCGACACGGACCAGGGGCGTGGTCGCGGCGTGATGCAGGTTGAACAGGCAGTTGGCGTGGCACAGGTCGGGCAGCAGCCGCGCCGCCTCGGGCGTCGTCGTCATCTCGGCGGGCGGCGGGTTGCGGAAGACGTACATGTGCGTCCAGCCGCCAATCTCGATGGGGCCGAGTTGCGGGTGGTCGAAGGGGTGCCAGTCGACAAAGCCCTTGCCGCCCAGCGCCTCGTCGTTCCAGCGCAGTAGCTTGAGTTCCTCCTCCTCGGTCCGCGAGCGCAGCGGGTAGAACTGCGGCTTCTCGATGCCCGCCGCCTGCTCCACATCCCACAACTCGGTGGAGAAGCCGACCAGCCCCATCTCCTCGTACGTCCACTCGAGCAGGCTGCCCGTGCGCGGCGCACTCTTGTTGTCGGTGAACTCCTCGTAGACCGAGATGACCGGGTAGCCGGTCAACTCCGTGCCAACCTTGCCGATGAGCTTGAACAGCGCCAGGTCCGCCGGCGGCAGCTCGCTGTCGGGCTTGACCAGGGACGGGCGGAGGATGACGCCGCTGTGGGTGTGGTAGGCTTCCAGGCAGGCGATGTTCGGGTGAGACAGGAAGAACTCACCGATGGCCTTGCTCTCCGGCTCGGAGAAGGGGTAGTCGCCCGCGCCGTACTGGAAGTGCTCCGGCCGCCACCCGGCGGGGAAGTTGCGATTGAGGTTGCCGTCGCGCGGCTTCTGGATGTCAATGTCGCCGCCCTCCCAGTCCGGCAGCAGGCCCTCGCGGTACAGGCGGTAGTACTGCCCGCCCACCTCACCAGGGCCGCGCAGCGTCATCAGGCGCGGGTCCTTGTCCGACACCTTCCACTCGCCTAGCGGGTCGGGCACGCGCATCTGGACAATCAGCCCGTCGCCGTTGACGTCCAGCTGGCGCAGCCCCGCCACCTGCTCCTCGCCGGGCAGACACCGCCCGTTGCCGCACCAGTGGTGGCCTGTCGTCAGGCTGATCTCCGCGCCGTCGGGGTTGATGCGCGGGAAGATGTAGAAGGCCCGCGTGTCGACGAGGTGCGTCACCAGCGGGTCCTGGCCGTACTGGGTCAGTAGATACCACGCCGTGTACAGGACGACCTGCGACGTGGCGACCTCCTCGGCGTGGATGTGGCCGTCGAGGTAGTAGGCGGGCTTGTCGATGTCCTGCCCCGTCGCCTGGTTCGTCACCGTCAGACACCAGATGTCGCGCCCCTGGTGGCTCTGGCCGATGGATTGGAGCGTCGCCAGGTCCGGGTAAGCCTCAGCGAGCTGCTGCAAAGCGTGGGTCAACTCCGCGTGCTTGTAGTAGCGCGTGAAGTCTAGGTCTACTTTCGGCATGGTAGTCTCCTTTTGCTCCTGGACCCGACAGGTTTTCGAAAACCTGTCGGGTCTGTTGTGCGCTGTCGGGATTAGCGTTCCGCGCCCGGCTTGAAACCTTCGACCTCGATGTCCCAGCCCTCGCGGCGGACGCGTTCCGCCACCTCAAACGAGTTGAAGCGGCGGCCGGTCACGCGCGTTGGGTCCTGGCGCGCCAGCCAGATGAAGCCCTCGGCCATGACAATGGGGTCGCGCCAGCGGGTGCGCGTGTCAGCGTCGGCCTGCTCGGCCTCGGCCAGCGATAGGGAGGTCGGCTTAATGAGAACGCCTGGCCCCATCTCGTTAGCGGCGATGCGGTGCGGCTGGCCCTCGATGGCGAGGACCTGGGTCAAGCCCGTCAGCCCCCACTTTGAGGCGGTGTAGGCCGACTCGTTGGGCCAGCCCCGGCGGCTCGCGCCCGATGAGATGTTGATGATGTGGCCGCCCCCTGCCGCCTGGAAGTGCGGCCAGACGGCCTGCGCGCACAGGAACGGCCCGCGCAGGTTGACGGCCAGCGTCACGTCCCAGTCGGCCAGCGTCGTCTCGGCAAAGGGCTTCATAATGAGAACGGCCGCGTTGTTGATGAGGGTGTCGATGCGGCCCCAACGGGCTAGCACCGCGTCGATACACGCTTGGACGGAGGCGGGGTCAGTGACATCGGCGCGCAGTGCGACAGCCTCGCCGCCCATCGCCTGGACGTCGGCGAGCGCCTGGTCCAACTCATCCGTCGTTCGGTCCACTAAGGCCACGCGCGCCCCCTCCCGCGCGAAGCCGCGCGCGATGCCCCAGCCCAGACCGCGCCCCGCCCCCGTGATGGCCACGACATGTCCATCGACCACACCCATACGTCACCCTCTCCCGCACCAGAGTTCCTCATCTGCTACGGGCCGTCATTGTACACACGTCAGAGCCTGGGTCAAATTTGTCGACAATCGACCCACTTGACACATTTCGTCTTTCCGGTTACAATCTCCCCACACGCACGCTCGATAGTTCCCCATGCACGTTAAGGGCTGTTTTCGCCTCTGCATATTGGTTGTCGACCATCGCTTCGGTCCGCGAGACGGAGCACGATTCAGACAGAACGAACAGAATCTAGAGGTCAGATTTTCATTCTGTCCATTCTGTTAATTCTGTCCTAAGCCTGGGACGCCATGCAAGACATTTACGCCTACATCGACGCCCACGCCGAGGAGTACATCCGCGACCTGCAACGGCTGGTCCAGCAGCCGAGCGTGTCGGCGCAAGGCATTGGGCTGCGCGAGTGCGCCGAGTTGGTGCGCGACATGATGCTCGCCGACGGCCTCACCGCCGAGTGGTACGAACTCGACGGCGGCCCGCCGGTCATCTTCGGCGCTATGACCACGCCGCGCTCGCGTAAGACCCTGCTGTGCTACTCGCACTATGATGTGCAGCCGCCGGAGCCTTTGGAGCTGTGGCGGCACGGGCCGTGGTCGGCGGCCATCGAGGACGGTATCCTCTACGGACGCGGCGCGACGGACAACAAGAGCGGGGTGCTGGCCTTCAACAAGGCGGCGCAGGCGTTCCTGAAGGTGCGCGGTGAGTTGCCGGTCAACCTCAAGTTCATCATCGAGGGTGAAGAGGAAATCGGCTCGATGCACCTCGGGCCGTGGGTCGCCGCCAACCCGGCGCGGCTGGCCGCCGACGGCATGCACTGCCTGGACGGGGGTATCAACCCGACCACCGACGCGCCGGATGTCGAACTGGGCTTGAAATCGGTGTTCTTTGTCGAACTCATCGCGCGCGGGGCCAACGCCGACATCCACTCCCTCAACTTCCCGCTGCTGCCCGCGCCCGCCTGGGACCTGGTGCGCGCCCTCAACACCATCCTGGACGACCAGCGCCGCATCCTCATCGAGGACTGGTATGACGGACTATACGAGTTGCAGGCCGAGGATTGGGAGGCGCTGGAGGACGAGGCGCGGCGGACGGACACCGGCCAGATGAAGCGCGAGTGGGGCATCAAATCGTTCGCGCTGGGCCGCGACGGCATCGAGGCGCTCAAGGCGCGCCGCTTCGAGCCGACGGCCAATATATCGGGCCTGACCAGCGGCTACCAAGGCCCCGGCTCCAAGACCATCGTCCCGTGCGAGGCGCGGGCCAAAATGGACTTCCGGCTGCCGCCACACATGCGCGCCGACCAGGCCCTCGCTAAGCTGCGCCGCCACCTGGACCGTCACGGCTTCGGCCACATCGAGATCGAGACGCGGGGTGAGACGCCCGAGCCGCCGTACAAGATTTCGGTCAAAGAGGACATCTCGCAGGCCGTCATCGCCGCCGCGACCGAGGTCTTTGGCAAGCCGCCGACGGTGGCGGGCGTGTCGGCGGAGGGCACGATCCTTAAGCACGTCTGGATTCCGTGCGTCCTGACCGGCTTCGCTCAGCCCGACTGCAACCTGCACGCGCCCAACGAGAACATCCACCTGGGCCACTACATTCGGGGTATCAAGTACGCCGCCGCCATCATGCAGCGCTTCGGAGAGACGGGAGCCATATAGACAGAATTTACAGAATGAACAGAATAGAAATATTATGTAAATTCTGTTAATTCTGTCTAAACTCTTCGCTATGCAAGACATTTACGCCTGGATTGACGCCCACCGCGATGAGTGTGTCGAGGAGTTGCGGACCCTGCTCCGCCAGCCGAGCATCTCGGCGCAGGGCATCGGCCTCGACGAGTGCGCCGCCTTGCTGCGCGACCTGATGGTGCGCGACGGCCTGGCCG
>CAZLBQ010000010.1:0-27535 GCA_964557745.1 uncultured Anaerolineales bacterium | reverse complement strand
GCCGAGACGTGGGACGCGCCCCACAGCATCACGACCATCAGACTGAGAACGAGCATGCGAGCGATCAGACGAGTGTTCATGACATACTTCCTTTCTTGCTTTCCTAGGGTTGGGTTGATACGAGCCTCACTATTCGATTGTGTCCCTAGTCTACCGTCTTGGGGTCAAATAGGTGACTAAGGGGCGGTCAAGGTAGGGGTCAAAGAGCGGCCAATTCGGCAATCTGACGCAACGTGGGGGACTCGCGCCAAAGTCAATGGAATTTGGAGGCAATTCGGCTATAATTGTCCTCTCGCCTGCTAGGTCCACCGCTTTCTGACCCCGGGGGGAAAGAGAGGGGATACGGCATGAATACATCGCAACCGTCCTCCCGCGCGCTCCCATCCGCCCGTAGCGCGCGCCCCTTACCGATTCAACTGACAAGTTTTGTCGGCCGCGAGCGAGAGATCGCGGAGATCAAGCGTCTGCTCCACACGACCCGTCTGCTCACGATCAGTGGGCCGGGCGGCAGCGGCAAGACGCGCCTCGCGCTGCGCGTCGCCGAAGAGTTGCGTGGGAACGGAGGCGACTTCACAGCCATAAACTGGGTGGACCTGACGGCCCTTAACGAGGCCGACCTCGTTCCCCAGGCCGTCGCGACAGTCTTAGGCGTGCGCCCGGCGGCTGGGCAGCCCGTCATGGACGCTCTCATCGACGCCTTGCAGGACGCCCCCCAACTCCTCGTGCTGGACAACTGCGAGCACCTTGTGGCCGCCAGCAGCCAACTTGCCTACGACTTGCTTAGCGCATGCCCAGGCTTACGCCTGCTGGCGACGAGTCGGGAGCCGCTGGGTGTGCTGGGCGAAACCGTCTGGGCGATCCCCCCGCTCTCCTTGCCCCAAAGCGACGCGGCGCCATCGGATGCTCATGCCCTCCTGGCTCAGTCCGAAGCCGTGCGCCTGTTCGCCGAGCGGGCCCAGGCGGCCCTGCCGTCCTTCACCCTGACGGACTACAACGCCGCTACTGTCGTCCACCTGTGCCGCCGCCTGGACGGCATCCCGCTGGCGCTGGAACTCGCAGCGGCGCGGGTGCGCGTGCTGGCGGTCGAGGACATGCTCAGCCATCTGGACAACCTCCTGAGTCTGCTCACGGGCGGCCAGCGTGGGCTGCCACCGCGCCATCAGACGCTGCGCGCGACCATCGACTGGAGCTACTCCCTGCTCGATGACGACGAGCGCCGTCTATTCCGCCGCCTGTCGGTGTTCGCGGGTGGCTTCACGCTGCCCGCCGCTCGCGCGATCGCCGCCGACAGCGACCGGGATGACGTTCTCAACCGACTGTCGCTCCTGGTCGACAAATCGCTGGTGGTTGCCGAAGCGGGCAGCGAGGGCACGACGTGGTACCGAATGCTGGAGACGGTGCGCCAGTACGCCGAGAGCCAGTTGACGCCAGAGGAACAAACGCTCGCCCGACAACGCCACTACGCGTGGTATCTGGCCCTGGCCCAGGAGAGCCGACTCGCCATGCGCGGCCCGGCGCGAGAAGCCTGGATGGCGCGGCTGGACCATGAGCATGACAACTTCCGCGGCGCGCTAGAGTGGGCGCGCGCGAACGAGAGCGACGGCGGCCTGCGCCTCGCGGCGGCGCTGGGGTACTTCTGGGCCATGCGCGGTTACGCCAGCGAGGGGCGGCGGTGGGTGGACGGCGCGCTGGCAGCCCACGCGGCCCACGAGGCGGCTGCCGCCTCGACCGACACCGCGTTGCTCACCGCGCGCGGCGAGGCCCTCTACGCGGCGGCCGTCCTGGCCGCGGCCCAGGGCGACCTGGCAGCGAGCGCCGTCAGCCTCGAGCAGAGCGTGGCCATCGGTTGGCAGGTGGGCAACCAGCAGGGGATTGGCGACGGCCTGCTCGTGCTCGGGGTCGGGGCCTTCTGGCAGGGGCAACTCGCGGCGGCCCGGTCGCTGCTGACCCAGAGCCTCGGCCTGTTTGGGACAGTCGGGGACCGCTGGAGCACCGCCGTCGCCCTGGCGTGGCTGGGCGAGATCGAGCGCACCGAGGGCGACGCGGCGGCAGCTCAGGCCGACTATCACGAGAGCCTCAAGGGCTTCCGCGACGTCGGCGATGACTGGGGCGCAGCCTGGGCCGTCGTGGGTCAGGCCCACCTGGCCTTACAGCAAGGGGATTACGCGACGGCCAGCGCGCTGTACACCGAGAGCCTGCCCAACTTCCGTAAGCTGGACGACAAGTGGAGTACCGGGGCAGCGCTCAACGGTCTGGCCGAGGTGGCGCGCCGCCAGGGGGACTACGAGCAGGCGCGGGCCCTGTACCTGGAAAGCCTGGCGCTCAACAAGGCCATCGCCTTCAAGTACAGCGTCGCCCTGGCCCTCGCCGGGCTGGCCGGGGTGTCCATCGAGCGCGGCCAGCCGGAGCGCGGCGTACGTCTGTTTGGCGCGGCGGCGGCAGTCCTCGCGCAGATGGGCGCCCAGATGGACGCGGCGCGGCTGGCCGACCAGGCGGTCATGCTCGACACCACACGCGCCGCTCTGGGGGATGTCGCATTCGAGGCGGCCTGGGCACGTGGGCAGCGCATGTCGCTGGAAGAGGCCATCGCGGACGCGCAGCATGACGATGAGCCGGTCACAGCCCTGCCTCCCCCCACTAACCGCCCTCGCGCCGCCGTCGCGCTACACACTGACGCTGACGGCGGCGCCTCCCTTTCCGCTCCCCACGAGTGGGGGAGGAAGGGGGTGCAGAGCGGGGCGACGCGGGGGGCAGTGGGGGATGAGGCGCTCCGCATCCAGGCGTTGGGACGTCTCCAGGTCGCCCAGGGCGCCGACGTGATTCCCGCCGAAGCCTGGACGTACGCCAAGCCGAGGGAGTTGCTCCTTTACCTGCTATGCCACGGCGGCCAGACAAAGGAGCAAATCGGCGTCGCGCTGTGGCCCGACGCGTCCGCCGCCCAGTTGCGGGCCAACTTCCGCACCGCCGTCTACCACCTGCGGCGGGCGCTAGGGCGCGCCGAGTGGATCGTCTTCGAGAACGAGGAGTACCGCTTCAATCGTGCGCTCCCCTGCTGGTACGACGTGGACGAGTTTGAGGCCGCGCTCCGCGAGGTCCGGCAGCGCGGCGGCGCGGGCAACGACGGTGATACCATTGCGCGCCTCGAGTACGCCGTCGGCCTCTACCAGGATGATTTCGCCCTGGACTTTCAGGATAGTCAGTGGTGCGAGGTCAAGCGGGAGGAGTTGCGCCGCCTCCACCTCGCCGCCCTGGTCACGCTCGGTCGACGGCTGGTTGCGCAGGGCCGCTACGAGGCGGCGCTGACCCGCTTCCGTCAGGCGGTCGAGCGCGACGAGTATCTGGAAGCGGCGCATCGGGGCATCATGCGCTGCTACGCGGGCCTAGGTGAGCCGGGCCAGGCCATTCGCCACTACCACACCCTGTCGCGCCTGCTGGACAACGACCTCGGCGCGCCGCCCGCCGCCGAGACCCAGGCGCTCTACACCCAGCTACGCGAAGGTGTCACCCTCGCCTGACACAAGCGAATGCTCCGCCCCTTCGTCAGGTGGCGACCTCTTCACGCCCGGTGAAGGGTCCTCAACACAAAATCACTTCCTCTGCGCTACACTGATACTGTTCTGATGCTCTCTCGGCAAGAGAGCGCTTGTCATTGCGTGTGGGCACCGGAAGGACCATGCCACTGTCGCCACCCCGCCATCAGTTTGCTCGTTATTCCAACGGTTCCGCATCCGAGGCGCTATGCAAATTCAGCATAGCGCCTCTGGTTTTTACCCCTCAAGCCGACCCTACTATCCCATTGGCCGGCAGGCCACACCAAAAGGAGACTGTCAGATGACTACATTAGGCGGATACGCCGATCGCGTCGCGCGCATCGATCTCGGCGCGCAGACCGTCGGCTACGAGTCGATCCCCGACGAATGGGCACGGTTGTATGTGGGCGCGCGCGGCCTGGGTGTCAAGTACGTGTTCGAGAACGGCCCAGAGGTTGATGCCCTGTCGCCGGACAACATCCTGTGCTTCATGAACGGCCCCTTGACCGGCAGCGAGGCACAGATGAGCGGCCGCCTCGCCATCGTCACCAAGTCCCCGCTGACGGGCACCGTCACCGACAGCCACCACGGCGGCTGGTCGGCGGCTCGGCTGCGCTGGGCGGGCTTCGACGGCCTCATCTTCGCCGGTAAGGCCGAGAAGCCAGTGTACGCCTTCGTCCACGATGGCATGGTCGAGTTGCTCGACGCGGCGGAGCTGTGGGGCAAGGGTGTGCACGAGACGGTGCGCTTCTTCCAGGACAAGTACGGCAAGAAAGACCTGAGCGTTATCACCATCGGCCCAGCCGGTGAGAACCTGGTCCGCTTCGCGTGCTGGGTCAACGAGAACGACCGCGCCAGCGGCCGTGGCGGCACGGGCTGTGTCGGCGGCAGCAAGAACCTCAAGGCCGTCGTCATCAAGGCCCCCAAGCAGATCGTGCGCGCCCAGAACCGCGACGAGTGGAAGGCCGCCGGCAAGCGCGCCCTGGCCACCATCATGGACGAGGCCAACGTGACCAGCCCCCGCAAGGGCGGCCTGTCGGTGTACGGCACCAACGTCCTGATGAACATCACCAACACCTCCGGCGCGCTGCCCGCGTTCAACGGCAAGGTGACATCCTTCGGCCCGCAGGGCGAGCTCCTGAGCGGTGAGTACGTCAAGGAGCACATCCTGGTCGATGACCCGACGTGCCATGCCTGCCCGGTGGCGTGCAAGAAGGAGGTCGAGATCAAGGAAGGCCCATTCGCCGGGCTGCGCATGGAGAGCGTGGAGTATGAGCCGGCTTGGTCGCTGGGTGCGAACTGCGGCAACGACAACATCGCCTCGGTCGCCAAGATGATCGACCTGGCCAATGACTATGGCTTCGACGCCATCGAGATCGGCCTCGTTCTGTCGTGCTACATGGAGGCGACGGAGAAGGGCTACACCAACGGCAACGGCGGCCTGAAGTGGGGCGACTACATGACGATGGTCGACCTGTGCGGCAAGATCGCCTACCGCCAGGGCATCGGCAACGTCCTGGCCGACGGTGTGAACCCGACGGCGCAACACTTCGGCAACCTCGAGCTGGCGATGTCGGTCAAGGGCCAGGGCATCCCCGCCTACGACCCGCGCGGCCTCAAGGGCATGGGCCTGGGCTACGCCACCAGCAACCGTGGCGCGTGCCACCTGCGCGGCTACTCGCCCGCCAGCGAGTTGGGCCTCATCCCGCTCAAGACTGACCCCCTGGCGTGGAAGGGGAAGGGCGAGTTGCTCAAGCTCCTGCAAGACCTGATGGCCTTCTCGGACAGCCTCGACCTGTGCAAGTTCAGCACGTTCGCGGAGGGCGCCGAGGAGTTCGCGCAGCAGTACTCGGCCATGACGGGCATCCCGTTCACCATGAACGACGTACTCAAGACAGGCGAGCGTGTCTACAACCTGGAGCGCTACTACAACAACCTGACGGGCTTCCGCGAGGGGAGCGACACGCTACCCAAGCGCTTCCTGACCGAGCCTTCGACCATGCCCGGCTCCGAGGGCCAGGTGTGCGAGTTGGACCTGATGCTCGAGGAGTACTACCGAGTACGCGGCTGGGTCAACGGCGTTGTGCCGCAGACCAAGCTGGTCGAACTAGGGATCGTATCGGAGGTAGCGGCGGTCGGCGACTAAACGCCGCCACCTTGTAGCGCCGACTTCAGTCGGCTGCCGCCTCAAGTCGGCGCTACCTATCCAGTCCTAACCAGGAGACACGCATGCTGGACATCGCGCTGGAACTGCACAACCTGGCCCCCGAGCCGCAAGAGGAGTGGCGGCGCATGTTGCGCTTCGCCGGTTGGAACCGCGACGAAGCAAACGCCGCGGCGCGCTCGGTCGAGGTCTTGTTTCGGCGGGGGACGGAACTCGTCGTGGCGACCTACGACTACCTGCGCCAGACACCGGAGACGGCAGCGATCCTCGGTTGGGAGACGGGCGTCGACGAGGGGCATCTGGAGGAGCGGCGTCGCTTCTTCACCGTCTGGCTGGCTCGGACGCTTGGTCTGGACACCAGCGACGAGTTCGCCCTGTACCTCTTCCGCGCCGGGCAGTACCACGCGGGCCACGGCCCGCGCCGCATCCACACCCCGTCGGGCTACGTGACGGCGTCGCTGGGGCTGGTGCAGAATGCCTTCGCCCGCTACATGCTCGAGGCGGGGTTACCAACGGCCGTCGCTGCGCCGGCGCTCGGCGCGTGGAGCAAGTACCTCGCGGTGCAGGGCCACCAGATGATGCTGGGCTACCGTAGCGGGCGCGCCTTGGACAGCGGGCCGATGGCTGTGCCGTGCAGCGTGTTCGGGCGGCTGCGCCCCATCCTGGGGACGAGCGAGCTCGTCGTCCACGCCGCGCCGGGTGATAACGTCGGCGGCGTACTGACCAAGCTCTTCGACTACTCCCCGCAGTTCCGCGCTGAAGTGCTCGAGCGCCGTTGGGAAGCCGACGAGAAGAACGAGTCGCTGTGGACCGAAGTCCACCCAACCTACGTCCCCCGCTCCGGCTGGCGCGTCCTCCACAACGGGCGCGACGTGCGCTACGCAGGCGGCTTTGGCGTCGCCATCCAGCCGGGCGACACGCTGGCGCTCTTCCCGCCCGGGCGGTGAGCCTAGGGTCAGCCGCCGCCGCGCGTGTTCAACTTCTGGTCGAGGGCCGCCCCTATCCTGGCGACGGCCCTCGCCTCACCCTCAAGCTCGACGCGGACCTCACCGACGCGCAGCGAGCCAATCTGGTAGTCCGCCAGCCGCGTCAGGCGGGCCGCCCAGCCGGGCCCGCTCACCTCATCTCCCCCACCCTGTCCCCCTAACTCCGTCAGGTACTCCCGCAGCAACCACAGCGGCACGCCGCGCACGTCGCGCGTGTAGCCCGCCTCAGCCACCGCCCACCGCCGGAAAGATGTCCACGGTGTCGGTCAGGCGCACCCGCGTGTTCAGGCCGTCGTCCAGGTAGTGGCCGTCGCGGCCGTTGATCAGGATATGGACGGCGCCGTAGAGTTGGCCATTGGCGTCCAGTAGCTTGGGGCGCGCGGCAGGATAACGTTCCAGGAGCGCCTGGAGGATATCCTGGATCGTCGGCTCGTCAGGCACGGGCAAGATGACTGACTTGGCGCCCAACACGTCGCGCAGCGTCGCGTACACTCGAACTTCCATCGGCCTCTCCTCCCCCACCATCGCTAGACCCCATTATAGACCGAGCCGCCAAGACACTCAAGATTTGACGCCGCTCGCCCGGCTCCGTATAATCAGCACTAGAATAGTCAATTCTGATTATTCGGTATCGGGACGGCGAGACGCAGCGTATGGACAGAGAGCTACTGCTGCTCGGAGTGTTACGTCAAGCGGATATGCACGGCTACCGCCTCACTGAGTTCATCGAGCGCGACATGGGGACGTGCATCGACCTCAAGAAGCCGACCGCCTACTACCTACTGGATAAGATGGTGGCGCGCGGCTGGGTCACGCGCCACGAGGAGCGCGAGGGCGCCCGCCCACCGCGCCAGGTGTACCGCCTGACGGCCGAAGGTGAAGCGCTCTTCCAGAGCCTGCTCCGCGACAACCTGGCGCACTACGCCCCGGTCCGGTTCGCCAGCGACATCGGATTGGCCTACCTGGACGCACTGCCGCCGGAGGAGGCCCTCCGGCTGCTCGCCGAGCGGCGGGCGGCGCTCGAAGCCGAGCTAGACGCAGCGCAGGGCACTCCCGACCATCGTGGCGCGCTCCACTGGCTCATCGAGCATCGCCGCTTCCACCTGGAAACCGAGTTGCGCTGGCTGGCGCACGTCATGCGCGAGCTGCAAGCCTCCGTCACCCCATCCACCTAAGGAGAATGCTGTTATGGAAACCATTATGCCGTTTATCCTCCTGATTCACTCGGCCATTCGCTTGGCGATTGTCGTCGTCGGCGTCTTGGCGCTCATCTACCTGTTTATGCAGTGGCGCAGCAACAATCAGTCGGGGCAGGACCTGAACATGATGCGCGCCTTCACCACGCTCGTCGACATCCAGGTGCTGCTCGGCCTCCTCATCATCCTGTGGGGCGGCTTCTCGGGCATCGGCTTCCCGCGCTATCGGCTGGAACACGCCTTCACCATGCTCATCGTCCTCGTCGTGGCCCACCTGTCGCTGCGCTGGCGCAACGCCCCACCGCCCGTCCGCGCCCGCAACAGCTTCTTGACCGTCCTGGCGTGTCTGGTCCTGGTGTACCTGGGCGTGGCCGTGCTGCCCCAGGGCTGGCTGCTGGGCTAAGAGTGCCTGGCAGGGAGGTGTCACATGGGCGCGGCTGACACGGCGGCTGACCTGGTGAACGGCGAAGATAAGCTCGACTTCAAGCGCATCCTGCCCATCTTCGTCATTGTCCTCATTGACCTGCTCGGTCTGACGATCATCATTCCCCTGCTGCCGCTGTACGCGACGGCCTTCGGGGCGACGCCCTTCGTCATTGGCGTGCTGGGCGCGGCGTACCCGGTAATGCAGTTCATCGGCGCGCCGGTTCTGGGCCGACTGTCCGACCGCTACGGTCGTAAGCCCATCCTGCTCGTCAGCCAGATCGGGACGCTGATCGGCTTCCTTATCCTGGGCTTCGCCAATGTCCTGTGGCTGCTGTTCGTGTCGCGCCTCATCGACGGCCTGTCGGGGGCAAACATCTCGACGGCGCAGGCGGCCATCGCCGACAGCACAACGGAGAAGACACGCACCCAGGGGCTGGGCCTGATTGGAGCCGCCTTCGGCCTGGGCTTCATCGTCGGGCCGGTCATCGCCTTCGCCTCCCTGGCCCTGAGCGGCAACGACTACCGCGTCCCGGCGTTCGTCGCCGCCGCCTTTTCGCTGTTATCGGTGCTGCTGACGTGGTTCTGGTTCCAGGAGACGCACACGCCTGACACCACGACGGCAGGCCGCAGCCAGGCGGCCTTCTCCCTGGGCGCGATGGTCCAAGCGGTCACCCACCCCGCCGTCGGCATCCTGCTGGTTCTGATGTTCGCCCAGCAGATCGCCTTCGGCGGGTTGGAGCAACTGCTGGCGCTGTTCACGCTGACGCGGCTGGGGCTGAACGCGGCGGGCAACGCGGTGGTGTTCGTGTTCGTGGGGATTATCGTGGTGATGGTCCAGGGGTACTTCATCGGCCAATGGAGCCGCCGCTACGGCGACCGCCGCCTCATCTTCACGGGCCTGGCGGCGCTGGCCCTGGGCCTGCTCTTGACGGCGACGACGCCGCGCCAGCCTGTTCCCTGGTACAATCAGGCGGCGCTACAGGCCGAGTTGAGCGGGCCGCGCAGCCTGCCCGGCGAGACACCGCCGACGCAGAACGTCGCCGTGCCGCTGCCGTCGGACGCGCAGACCGGCTGGCTGGGGCTGGCCTGGCTACTGGTGGCGATGGTTCCAGCAGCCATCGGCGGCGGCATCCTCCAACCGAGCGTCAACAGCCTCATCACCAAGCGCGTCGAGCCGTATGAGCGCGGCGGCATCCTGGGCATCAGCGCCGCGTTCTTGAGCGCCGCTAATGCCCTCGCGCCGCTCATCGGCGGGGCCGTCTTCCAGGCGGCCGGGCCAAGCGCACCCTTCTGGGTGTGGGCGCTGACCATCGCCGTCTTGCTGGCGCTGGCCTTGCGCCTGGTCAGCCCAGGCCGTGAGGAAGCCGCCCAGACCGCCCCGGCGTAGCAACCGTCCGGAGAGAACAAATATAGACAGGATAAACCGAATTTACAGAATGATGCAGAAGATCCGGCTGGGCCTTCGGACCATCCTGTAAATTCGGTTTATCCTGTCTATCTATCAAGCTGTCTATCGACGGGTCAGCTACACGGCGAGCAGGGGGATGATCTCGCGCTCAGCGACGCGCGGCGACTGGGGAAGCTGGGCCTGCATTGACCACGGCCCCGTCCACGTCACCTCGACCTCGGCCAACTGGCCGGCCCAGTCGCGGCTGGCGTCCTCAAAGAAGACGAGCTTGTCAGTGCGGGTGCGCCCGCGCCACTTGCCCTTGTGCTTCCCCTCAACCAGCACCTGGACCGTCTCGCCCAAGTAGTGCTCGTTGATGGCGCCGACGACCTCGCGCTGGACCGCCTCGAGGGCATGCAGGCGGCGCTCCTTCTCTTCGGCAGGCACGTCGTCGGCCAGAATCTTGGCCGAGACGGTGCCGGGGCGCGGCGAGTACTTTGCCAAGTGGGCCTTGTCCAGCTTCAGCTCGCGCAGCAAGTCGGCGGTCGCGTTGAAGTGGGCCTCGGTCTCGCCACAGAAGCCGACGATGATGTCGGTGTGGATGGCGACATTGGGGACCGTGACGCGGATACGCTCGACCAGACGCCGGTACTCGTCCACGGTGTAGCCGCGCTTCATGCGCTGCAGCGTCTCGTCGTGGCCCGCCTGGATGGGCACGTTGATGTGCTCCATGACCTTCGGCAACTCGGCGACGGTGTCGAGGAGGTCCTGGGACATGAAGTTGGGGTGCGAGGTCAGGAAGCGGATGCGCTCCAGACCCTCGATGGCGTGGAGGGCGCGCAGCAAGTGCGGCAGGCCGCTCGTGTCGCCCCAGTCGTACCCGTAGCGGTCCACGATCTGGCCCAGCAGCATGATCTCTTTCACACCCTGCCGCACCAGTGAGCGCGTTTCGCGCACAATCTCGTCCTGGGGACGGCTGCGCTCGCGGCCCCGCCGCGCCGGGATGATGCAAAACGTGCAGACGTGGTCGCAGCCGTACATGATGGGCATGTTGGCGACAACGCGCTGGCCGCGCTCGTAGGCGGGCAGGATCAACTCCTCGTCCTGGACTTCGTAGCGCGCGCTGACCAGCGAGAGGTCTAGCTCGGCGGCCTGGCGGTCCATCTCCCTCGCCCGCAGGAAGTCCACCAGGGGCTTCGTCTCCGATGGCCCCATGAAGACGTCGACAATGGGCCAGTTCTTGCGCAGCTTGTCCGTCTGCTTCGTGCCCTGGCCGACCAGGCAGCCCATGACGCTCACGACCATGTCAGGCCGCGCCTGCTTGACGGGCATCAGCGAGCCAAGCCGCCCGTAAACTTTATCCTCGGCGCTCTGGCGGACGACACACGTATTCAGGACGACGACATCCGCCTCCTCGGCGGTGTCCGTCCAGGTGTAGCCCAGGCGCTCCAACTCGGCCGCCACCCGCTGGGTATCGGCCTCGTTCATCTGACATCCCCAAAACTGGGTATGATAACGCTTCACCTGACTGACTCCTCAGACGCTGTGACACTCTCTCACCGATGTGGTGAACCGGAATGAGAATTATAGCACAGAAGGCATGAGGCGGCTACTCGTCGTGGTCGTGGTCGTCGTGGCCGCGATGCCAGTGGAGGTGGGTGTGCTCGACGGGGCCGTGGCGGTGGCGGTGGGCATGGATGAGGTTGCAGCGGAGGAGCAGGTCGCGGTCGGACAGAATGGCGTCGGTCGGGCCTTCGGCGGCCACGCGGTGCGTCTCGTCGAAGACGTAGACGCGGTCGGCGATTTCGCCGACGATATCCAGGTCGTGGGTCGAGGTGATGAACGTCCCGCCTTGTGTCGCCTGTTCGAGAATGAAGTCGATGAGCCAGCTCTGGCTGCGCGGGTCGAGGCCGGTCGTTGGCTCGTCCAGCAGCCAGACGGTGGGACGCAGCGCCAGGACGGAGGCCAGGGCGACGCGGCGCTTCTCGCCGCCGCTGAGGCGGTGCGGCGAGCGCTCGGCCAGGTGCTCGATACGCAGGGTCTGGAGGGCCTCGGCCACGCGCTGCTTGACCTCGTCGTCGCTCAGCTCCAGTTGGAGCGGCGCGAAGGCAATCTCATCCCAGACCGTCGGCGAGAAGAGCTGGACATCCGCATCCTGGAAGACGAGGGCGACGCGGCGGCGGAAGTCGAAGGCGAAGTCGTCCTTCGCCAGCCCGGCTTCGGATAGGGGGCGGCCAAAGGCGCGAATCTCGCCCTGGTTGGCGAAGTACAGCCCGTCTAGCAGCTTGAGCAGGGTGCTCTTGCCGCTGCCGTTGGACCCCACGATGGCGACCTTCTCGCCCGCCTCGACGCGCAGCGAGACGCCCGCTAGCGCGGGCTGCTTGCCGTCGTAGCTGAAGTGAACGTCGTCTACTTCGAACACCGCGACGTTCTCGGCCTTTACCACTCCATTCACCCGCGCATCCTGTTGCATCATCGTTGAGAATCCCATTTAGCCTCGCCCCAGAATCAGCGCGACCACCGCCACCAGCAGAAAGCCCGCGCCCCACAGCCAGTCGCGGGTGCGCATAGCGAAGCGGTCCAGGGTGCGCGGGTGGCCGCGATAGCCGCGCGAGAGCATCGCCAGGTAGACGTCGTGGCTCATGTCGTACGACTTGCCAATCAGCACGCCCATCGTGTTGGTCATGACGCGCCGCTGCTCCGCTGGGCGCAGCCGGCCGACAATGCGGCTCTGACGGGCCAGGAACATGTCGCTGGTGGTGCGCAGCAGAAGATAGATGTAGCGATACGTCATGCCCAGGATGAGCAGGAAGACGGGCGGGACGCGTAGCACGCTCAGCGCCCGCAGCAGGGTGTTCCAGGGCGTCGTCAGGACGAGCAGGATCGCCAGCGAGATGGACGTCCCGACGCGGAAGACCAGGAACGCCGCCGAGCGTAGACCTTGGGCCGTGATGGCTACCAGCGGCTCCTGCCACAGCACGAGCAGCGGCGTCCCCGGCGTGACAACGTTGAACAACACGGGCAGCGCCACCAGGCCTGTGAAGAACGGCAGGGCAAACCAAACGTGGCGCACGAAGAAGCGCATGGGTATGCGCGACACCCAGGCGATCAATAGGACCAGGGCATACAGCGCCAGGATGACCCACAGCTGGCGGGCGAACGACACAGCCAGCAGCAACGCGAGCGTGCCGACCAGTTTGACGCGCGGGTCGAGGGTCTGTAAGACCCCCGGCTCCCGCGCGACATCTTCGGCGAAGAGCGTCTGTTGGAGCGTACCTGAGATACTGGTCAGAGTACGCTCGACGACCGAGTGGGCCACTTAACTCTTCCTGACTGCTGTGCGTCGGGCCAGGAGGGTTGAGATGCCCCAGATGACGAAGAGCGTCAGCCCGATCCCGACCACGGCCGACAGAATATAGCTCGCCACGGGGTTCATGCCCGCGATGCTGTAGTCGGGCAGCGGGGCCTGCCAGCCGCCCGCGTCCGCCATACCCTGCGGCGTGTAGCCCACAATGTCGGCGATCTCGTCGGCGGCCCACTCACCCCACGCCGAGCCACCGGCCAGCAGGCCGAGGGGCGACAGGATGATGAGCGCCGCCAGCCCTATCCACAGCGGGCGCAGCCGCCGGTTGTTGATGGCGTTGGCCGCGTCGGGCTTGTAGGTCAGCTCCAGCAGGCCCGGATTGCTGCGCTGGAGGTAAAGGACGATACCGGCCGTCACCAGGCCCTCGATGACCGACGCGACGAGCATGTGCGGGATGAGCATGGCGGGCACGGAGACAGCGAGCGGGAAGGGGGCATAGAGCGCCGTGCCATCAGCGGCGTGGAACAGGAGCGGCTGCAAGCCGAAGAAGATACCCGCCAGGCCCGCGATTAGGGTCAGCGAGGCCCAGCCCGCGGCGAACGACGCCAGGACACGGCGGCCGCTGGCGATGGGCGTCGCGCCGCTGACGGCGCGGTAGATGAACGAGGCGACGTAGGGCATGATGAGCGCCATCAGCAGGATGTTCGCCCCGTAGGCCAGGATGCCACCGTCGCCGAAGAAGAGGGCCTGGATGAGCAGGGCGATGGACACGGCGACGGCCGCACCGGCGGGACCAATGACGATGGCCGCGATGGTCGCGCCGATGGCGTGACCAGTCGTGCCGCCCACAAGTGGGACGTTGAACATCATGATGACAAACGAGAAGGCCGCGAACAGCGCGACGAGGGGCACCATGCGCTGGTTGAGTTGGCGGCTCAACTGGCGCACCGCCAGGGCGAGCCAGGGCAAGGCGATAACGAGCATGGCAATCGAGAATAGCGGACCGAAGTAGCCATCAGGGATGTGCATCGGCTGGCCGCCGATCGCCCCCTGGGGCGCGACCACACTGGCAAGCAACATGGCGATTCCTCCTTGCGCTCAGAGGCGCATTTCACACGTTCCTGGTGTGTATGAACCCGCACTGTCTTACCCATGCCGTCAGAGCCTGGGGTAGACGCACCGGTTTGCCAGCAGGTGTACGTGCGACTAATTGCAGGCGCAATCTTAGGCCAATTGGGGCGGGGCGTCAAGGAGCCGGGCGGCGTGCCGGCCGCGACGCCCGCCACTCGCCAGCGAAGGCGCGCAGGCGCAGACCCCACGCCGGACGCCAGCGCGACGCCGCGCCGATGAGGAGCGCCTGACCTGGCCGGCCCAGCCAGCCGAAGAGGGTCATGCCCAGGGCGGCAGCGCTGAACCGAGCATAGTCGACCAGCCAGCGCCCAATGCCGCGCCAGCCCAGGACGTCGAGCGCCCACAGCAGGACGAGCGGGAAGCGGGCGGCAAAGCGGAGCAGCAGCCAGGAGTAGTCGCGCCAGGTGGTGCGGTCCTGGAAGAAGCGGCGCACGCCGTCGGGTCCGAGGCTGCCCAACTCAGCGAGGAAGCGGTTCATCAAGTCGTTGACCTCGCTCCCGCCGCGCCACGGCGCCATGAAGCGGGCGAAGACCCACATCAGCGCCACGTTCGACTGGCGCGCCGAGACGCGAGCCAGGTCGTCGGCCTCCAACAGGTCATGACGCAGGGCGTAATCGGCCAGATCTGCCACACGGCCCAGATTGCGGACGTGGGAGCCAAAGCCGCAGAATGTCAACGGCGACTGGTGCGCCGAGGCGTCGCCAATGGACAGGACGCCGCGCGTCGGGCGCGTCGGGCACGCGCCGTGGCGCGACGGGATGAAGCCGTAGACGGGGCGGAGATGCTCGAAGTCAGGCCCGGGGGCCTTGTACTCAGGCAGGCGGGCGAAGTAGACCTCGAACAGGTCAAGGAGGCGCTGGGGGCGCTGGGAGTCGACGACGTCGTAGTAGAACAGATAGACGGTCAGTTCATCGTGGCGGCCGGGGAAACCCTCCCACATCAACTGGCGCGTCCCACCCGCGTCCGCCTGGCCCGTCGTCATCAGGATCTCACCCAGGTTCAGGTCCACAGCCCGCGGGCCTTCGGTCGCATAGCCCCGCGCGACGGTTCCCACCGTCGGGCAGACGCCGCTGAACGGCACGCCGACGAGGGCCATCGACAGCGGCGAGGTCGCGCCCATGCCGTTGACCAGCAGCCGCGCGCCATACCGCTCCCTACGGCCGTCTAGACCCTGGACCTCGACCACGCTGCGGGCCGAGCCGCTGTCCGACAGCCAGGCCTGGCGGAACTCGCGGTGGTCAAGGATGGTCACGTCGAGCGCTTCGAGCTTGCGGCGGGTCAGGGCAAGCAAGGCCCCCGCGTCAATCGCCACGTCGAGGACGTCATCGATGATGATGTCGTGCTGGGGGGCGTGGCAGGCCTCGAAATGGACGAGGCCGGTCCGATAGCAGCGCATGATGACGGTGTCCAACTCGGCCCAGGTGAACAGCCGGCCGTCAACGAGCGTCTGCAACTCGCCGCGGCTGATGTTCCACTCCCGATGGGCGCTGCCCGCGACGCGCTGGTCGAAGACGAGGATGCGCCAGCCCCGCCCCGCCAGGGCCAGAGCCGTCAGCAAGCCCAGACTCCCCCCCGCAACGATGATCTCGTAGGCGGCGTCGACATCGGGCAGGTCGCCGTAATGGACCTGGGCGGCCGGCTGCTCGCCTCGAATGAGCGCGGCCCAGCGGCGGTCGAGGGCAGCCACGTGCTCCAGGGCGGCGCGGCCATTGGGCAGCTTCAGAAAGTGGGCAACGGTCAGCGGGTAGCGCTCGACCAGGGTGGACGCGTCGGTCTCGGTCAGGGTCAACAAAATCTCTCCTGAGAAGTTGATGTTGTGCGGCCTGGGTCATCGCGAACGGTAACGAGCGTCATGCCGAACGCAGTGGAACATCTACTCTGCAAGCGTCTCCAGAGCAGCCTCCTCACTGCGTTCCGGGTGACAGCGGAAGAGTTCGCGTCAGTCAGCGCCTCCTACTCTGAGCGCCGGACGAGGGTCTCTCTTACCACGTCGGACAAGATACGAGGCCTGGGCCGAGAAGAGCGTTATCGACTCAGGCCGGACAAGTTTTGTTGCACGAGACTTTTGGACCACGAAAGACACGGAAGGAAATGGAAGACGCGGAAACGGTGTGTCCATCCTACCGTTTCCGCGTCTTCCGCATTCTTCCGCGTGCTCCGTGGTCCCGAACATGGCCCTTAGCGGCGGTTCTCGTCCTCACGGCGCTGGCGCGGGCGGCTCGGCTCGTCGGTGGGGACGCTCGCGCCCTGGCGGCGGCCATAGACGCGCCCCTTCCAGACCACACCGCGCCCCAGGAGGCTCCGGGCGCCAGCGTAGATGGCGCTGAGGGCAAACAGCAGGACGCTGAGCGGCTGGAGCAGACCATACCAGATCGGAACGCGAAACAGACGGTCCCAGCCCATCAGGCCCAGGGCGAGGAACGCGTAGGAGTAGACCGCCAGCATCATGACGGCGTCGTTGCCGGGTTTCAGACCCAGGGACACAAGCGTCGGCGTCAGACCAGCCAGGATCGCGCTGACGACGACGAGGAAGCCGCGCCGCGGGTCGAGAGAGAGGAATTGATAGCTGTTCTTGCTGAACGCCTGCCAGATTTCGGTGAGGCCACGATACATACGCACAAAGACGAGGTGCTCGGCGCGAGCGGCGGCGTAGCGCGCCCCACGCGCCTTGATCAGGTGCGCCAGGCTCACATCCTCGACGATGCTACCCCGCACGGCATCGTGGCCGCCGACGCGGTCGTAGACGTCGCGTCGGATGAGGAAGTACTGCCCATTCGCCAGCGCCGACGGCTCACGGGGGTTGTTGATGTCGGCGCCCGGCACACCGGCAAAGAACTGCTGGAAGGCGAACGGGACCATCACCCGCTCCCAGAACGAGGCGCAGTCGTGACCGGGGAACACAGAGAGGGCGTCCAAATGGCGGTCCAGGGCGAAGCCTAGCAGGCTCGCCAGGGAGAGGGCGGCATGCTCGGTGTCGGCGTCGGTGAAGAGCAGCCACTCGCCCGTCGCGGCCATTGCGCCCAGGTGGCAGGCATAGGTCTTGCCGGTCCAGCCAGGCGGCGGGCCACCACTGCGAACGGTGATGGCGTCGAACTCACCCGCCAGAGCCGTGGTCGCGTCGGTGGAGGCATCGTCGACGACGATGATCTCGTAGCTGCCGTAGTCGAGGTTGAGGAGCGAGGGCAGGAGGCGGCCCAGGTTAGCGGCCTCGTTGCGGGCCGGGATGATGATGGAGACACGGGGCATGCCCAAGCGGCGTGGTACAGTCGGCACGCCTGGCAACGCCATGTAATGGCGCAGCGTTATGACCGCGAACGCGGCCTGGCCGATGACAATGACAAGGCATACCCAAAACAGCATCACCGACTCCACTCATTGGCCCTAGCGCATCGTCGCGCGCTTCGTCCCCCGCTCTGAAATCATAGCGAATCTAGGGCTGTCTGTCCAACATCGCCGCCCGCTTTCCGCCGTCAATCTGCGCCTGTTACCTCGAACGCTTCGCCTGTCACCCCGAACGCAGTGAGGGGTCTCCTCTGGTGAGGCTGGCGGAGCAGATGCGTCGCGACGCTTGGCATGACAGTCGTAGCGATTGTTGCCCCCACGTACCTCGCCCCCAGCGTCGTATTCTCAGCCCATTGTGAGGCGTGAGGCGGGACGGCGGCTGACACGCTGCGACAGCCAGAGGAGGACAGGGTAGACGAGGAGGCCAATGGCGAGGCCGACGAAGACACCGGTGAGGGACTGGACCCAAGGCGCGGAGTCCCACCACCCCGCGTAGACGGCGTGGATGTCCAACTGCCAGAGGATGAGGATGGGCAGGGTAAGGGCGAAGCGCTTGGCCCAACCCCACCCACCCCACCAGCGGTTGAGGCGCTGCGGGCGAGCGTAGAGCCAGCGCACGACGACCAGCCCGCCAATGGCCGCCACGCAGCGCGTGCAGACGACCTCGGTGTAGCCGCCGACGGTAAAGAAGTGGTGGGGCGGCTCAGGGCAGATGCCCAGGCCCAGCCAGTAGACAAACTGGCCGATGGGGCCAAAGAGCGGCCCGCCGAGCCACGTGAACAGCGGCCCGACGAGCAAGCCGCTCAGCATGAAGCCCAGCAGGACGTCGGCGGGCCACCACCGCCACGACAGGTAGGGAGTCGGGGTGGGGCGTAGAGCATTAGCAGATGTGGACATAGGGTAAGTGATACGTGTTCCGTATTCCGCGGTCCGCCGACCTGAGTCGGCAGTCATGCCGAGCAACGCCAGGCATCCGCGCAGACCTTTCGACTGTCACCCCGAACGCCGTGAGGGGTCTCCTCTGGAGACGTTGGCAGAGTAGATACCTCACTCCGTTCGGCATGACAGTCGAGAGGTTTTCGATTCTTAGCCCAGCCGACGGCACTCCCACCATGTGCTGGGCAGGAGGAACAGCTTCTCGTACGTGCCGAGGTGGGCGCGTTGGGTGAAGACATCATACGCGTTGACGCGGATGCGGTCCAGAATCGCGCGGTAGACTCTAATGGCCGACGCGATGGCGAAGCGGCCCTCCGCTGACAGATAGCGAATTCCCTGCCAGCCCTCGTCGTACAAGCGGTGGGCGCGGTCGATCTCGAAGTCCATGAGCGCGCGGAAGCGATCGTCGATGACACCGCGCAGCAGGTCGTCTTCCGTGTAGCCAAAGCGCACGAGGTCTTCCTGGGGCAGGTAGATGCGCCCGCGCGCGGCGTCCTCACCCACGTCGCGCAGGATGTTGGTGAGTTGCAGGGCCACGCCGGCCTTGACGGCGTAGGGGATGGCCTCATCGGACTTGAAGCCAGTGATGTGCATGCTGACCAGGCCGACCGTCGCCGCCACCCGGTAGCAGTAGAGCCAGAGGTCGTCGAAGGTCGCGTAGCGCTTGACCGTCAGGTCCATGCGCACGCCTTCGAGTAGGTCGTCGGGATATTCCTGCGGAATGTGGTACCGCTGGCGGACGTCGGCCCAGGCGACAAGCACCGGGTCGTCGGGGGGCGGGGTCAGCGAGCGAGCCAGGGCCGCCCAGCCGTCCAGGGAATAGCCGTGATCGACGCCCTCAATGTCCACGATGTCATCGGAGCGGCGGCAGAAGGCGTAGAAGGCGCGCACAGCGCGCTTCATGTCGCCCGGCAAGAGGCCCGACGTCAGGTAGAAACTGCGGGAGTGATGGGCCGTGATGCGGCGGCAGACCTCGTAGGCCGCGTCGAGGGTGAAGGGCATGTTGGACGGCCACACGCCTGACTGGATGACGGCACGCTCCTGGCTCACGCTAACCTCCTCAAGATACGGTGTGTGGGACAGGGGTGACGGGTCGCGCCTCGACGTTCGACACAGCCAGAGCAGGCTGGCGGGCGACGCGCGCCGCGAGCAGGGCCGACGCCGCGCGCCGCCCGCTGGCGACAGCGCCTTCCATGCTGTCGTAGAACCGCTGCTGGGTGTAGCCACCCGCCAGGAACAAGTTGCTGATGGGCGTGGCCTGCGTCGGGCGCAGGTGGTCCATGCCCGGCTTCGGCCAGTACACCGACTGCGGGATGCGGACAACGGTGGACTTGGTGATCTTGGCGTCGCGGGCGCTGTCAGGGAAGACGCGCTGGACGTCCGACCAGACCTTGTCGATAATCTGCTCGTCGGTCCACGTCATGTAGTCCTTGGCGGGCGCGACGACAAACTCGAAGCGCGACTTGCCCCCGTTGTAGTAGTCGGGCGTGGTGTTACCCATGTCGGCGTAGACGGGAATGATCCCGTCGGGGCAGAACAAGATGTTGTCGATACCCGACACCTGGCGGTCCAGCCAGAGCTGGACGGTCATGACCGGCACGCCCTGGAACTGCTTGAGGTGGGCGAAGACCGGGTACTTCTCGCGCCAGCGAGCGGGGACCAGAGCGTTGAGCTTGTGGATGGGCAGCGCGAACAGGTAGTCGTTGGCGCGTACGATCTGCCCATCCTGGAGCTCGAGGCCCGCGACCGTGTCGTCGTCGTTGAGGAGGACGCGCTGGACGCCCTGGCCGGTGTGGATCTGCCCGCCGCCGCGCGTGACAGCGTCGGCCAACGGCCCCACCAGGTAGTCCATGGGCGAGCCTTTCAGGAAGCCCATCTTGGAGGCGCTGTCCTGGCGCAGGAACAGCCCTGCCACATCCAGCACGACGCGTGCCGAGATATCCTCCGGCGGGAGGAACTTGAGGGCCAGGGTCATGGGCAGGAACATCTTGGACAACATGCGGTCGGCGATGCCCTGGCCGAGGTGCCAGTCACGATAGCTGATCTTATCCTGCTGGGCGTAGTACGTCTCGCCGCCGAACAGGATGGGCCACAAGGCCTTCGCCAGGGTCAGCTTCTCGCCCATGTTAAAGTAGCGGTTCTGGAACACAGCGGGCAGCAGGTGCAGCGGCGTGGGCAGGGGCAGCGTGCGGAAGTCGAAGCGCTCGCCCTGGTCGAGGGTGTAAGTAAGGACGTGCTCTTTCCAGAGGATGTTGTCGTAGATGCCCAGTTCCTTCATCAGGACAAAGATCTCGTCGTACGCGCCGAAGAAGACGTGCAGGCCGCTCTCGACCCAGTCGCCGTCGCCGTCTTTCCACGCCGAGACCTTGCCGCCCAGGATGGGCCGCTTCTCGTAGAGCGCCACGCTTAGCCCGTTGTCCACCAGGCGCTTGGCCGCCGCCAGGCCGGCCAGGCCGCCGCCCGCGATAATCACATCCGGTCGTTGTGCTTGCATACAGTCCCCCAACACATGAGTTTGTCTGCCAACTCAGAGTCTGACCCCCAGCGTAATCTTTCTCAACTTGGTGAACCAAACGCTAGGCTCTGACGTGAGTGAAGGCCACGCCGCCCCAGACGCGCTGGGCCACGACCTGCCAGCCGGCGTCGGCGAACAGGGCGGCGGTCGCTTCCGGGGTCCAGAACTTGAGGCCCGACGCGCTATTGAGGAAGCGCTGGACCCTCGCACCGCGTTGAGTGGCGGTGGTCAGGAGACTCATGAAGACGGCGCTGCCGCCGGGTTGAATGACACGCCGGGCCTCGACCAGGACGGGCCAGGGGGCGGCGAACTCGTTGAGCGAACCGCCGCACACGAGACCGGCGACGACACCATCGGCGAAGGGAAGCCGCTCGGCGCGCGCCCGCACCAGATCGATACGGTCCCCGCCCTCGTGGCGGATGCGGCGGGCCGCCTCACGGAGCATCGGGGCCGAGAAGTCAATGGCGACGATGCGCGTGTCGTCAGCGACGCCCCCCGTGTCGCGCCAGAAGCGGGCTAACCCCCGCGCCTGGAGCGCCGTCGAGCAGGCCAGGTCGACGTAGAGGCCGTCGCCCGGCTGGAGCATGTCACGCACCACGCGCCACTCGCGCTCGATGGGGAACGGCTCGCCACTGAGCAGGCTCAGGGCGCGCTTGCGCCAGGTGTCCTCATAGCCCCAGGCGGTCGGCGGGACGTGGTTGCTGGCCTGGGCGGGCGTTATGTCACGTAGCGAAGGACGGAGATCGAGAATACCGTCGGCGATGGTGTACTCGGTACACGCGCAGCGCGCCGCGCCGCGTCGTACCCGCTCTAGGCCGAGCCATTCGACGGCGGCGGACAGACGCAAGGGCGTGTGACAGGTGGGGCAGCGCAGGCGGTCAAGGGTGGCCGTGTGCATCGGGGTTGCAGGTTGAAGGTTGAAAGCTGAACGTTAACTCGCAGGTCAGAGTGGAGTCAGGATGACGACAGGGATTTGTCGGTCAGTGCGTTGTTGATAGTCGGCGAAATAGGGATACATGGCCACGAGGCGGCGCCATAGCTCGTCTCGCTCGTCGGCGCTAGCGAGTTCGGCCCGCACGCGGACCTGGCGGCGCATCACCTCGACGACGCCTTCCTTGCTGTGCTGAAGATTCAGCCACCACGTCGGGTTCTGAGAACTACCGGCATAGGCCGCGGCGATGACAAAGCGGTCCCCATCCATGACGTACACCAGCGGCGTGGTGCGGAGCTTGCCCGTCTTGCGGCCCCGGGTGGTGAGGAGCATGGTGGGGTATTTGGCAATCTGCGCTCTGCCGCCGGTGAGCCGATACAACCGAACGTGCCAGTCACTGAACGTCCGCACAATCGGCCGCATCGATTTCCGGCTCAGGATTTTGGCTAGCACCGGAAACAGGGTGATTCTCACCGCTTTGACCGCCATGAATCATCTCCTTGACCGTATCAGAGAGGGTCATCAGGCTCTAGTGGCGAGCGGGAACGTCAATATTACCTCAGGTCGCGGCCAACCTGCAACCTGAAACCTTCCACTTTCAACCCAAGACGGGCCAGCCCGCTGCGCGCAGCCGCGCCGTAACGTCGGCGACGACGCCCTCGACGCGGGCAACGACGACGGGATCGTCGGGGGGAAAGGCCTGGTCGAAGAGGCCCGTGTAGGTGGGCAAGGCTCTGGGAGGGAGCGCCCCGGACAGGGTCGCCATGAGGATCGCCCAGCAGCGGGCGACAGTCTCGGGGTTGTAGCCACCGCCGCCCAGGAACAGGAGACGGCCCGCGCATAGCTCGTGGGCCAGGGCGTGGAGGCGCTCGACCAGGCCCAGGTAGGCGTCGGTGGTCAGCGACAGGCCGACCAGCGGGTCCGAGGTGTGGGCATCGACGCCGAACTGGACGAGAATGAACTGGGGCGCGTAGGCCCGCAGGAGCGGCGGGACAAGGGCATCGAAAGCGGCCAGGTACGGTCGGTCCGTGACGCGGCGGGGCAATGGGACATTGACGCTGTAGCCATAGCCCGGACCAACGCCTAGCTCGTCGGCGCGGCCGGTGCCCGGGTAGAAGCGCCCATCGTACTGGTGGAACGAGACCTTAAGCAGCGGCTCGTCGTACAGCAGAGCCTGAGTGCCATCGCCGTGGTGGCCGTCGATGTCGACAATGGCGACACGCGTCAGGCCGAACTCGCGCTGGAGAACGCGGGCGGCAATGACAATGTCGTTAAAGACACAGAAGCCGCTGGCGCGGTCCTGCTGGGCGTGGTGCAGACCGCCGGCCGGGTTGAAGCCGTGGCGCGCGTCACCGGCGGCAATGGCCCGCGCCGCCAACAGGGTCCCGCCCACCGCCGTCGCGGCGCGGGCGTACAGGCCGTGCCACGCCGGCGTGTCGCGGCGGTCGAGGTACCCCTCGCCGCTCAGGTCGGCCTCGCGCACGCGCTGGATGTAGTCCACTGTGTGCGCCAGCCGCAACTCTTCCTCGCTGGCGGCTTCGGGCCGCCAGACCGGCACGCCGCTCTCGAACAGGCCCAGGCTCTCGATGAGGTCGTAGGCCAGGCCGTAGCGCCCCCACGAGGCGCGCAGGGGCGAGAAGCCCCGCCCTCGATACAGGTCGTGAAAGATGAGCGTGGTGGTGTCCATCGCGGGCAGCGCAGAGGGAGCTATGAGACTTCGCTCTCGTCCAGGGCGTACTCGCCCAGCCAGCCATAGGCGGCGATGCGATTGTAGTGGGGTTCGTCGGCGCGGAAGTGGACCAGGACGCGGGCGCGGTTGTACTCAGGGTGGCGGCGGAAGAAGGAGCGGTCGGCCCAGTGGATGGCGCTCAAGGCGACGGGCAGGGCAGCCTCGAACACCTGCGCCCGCCAGTTGGGGTCGGCGAAGGGCGGCGCGACCTTGACGCCGCTGACGTGGCAGTAGACGTGCAGCTCCGGCGCGCCGTTCTCGTCCTCGTCCATCTCAGCCGTCAGTTCGTCGCGCACCATCTGGGTGCGCGGGCTGAGCAGGGCCTCATAGTCGTAGACATCACCAACGGCCACGGCGACAGCTCCCGCCGTCCCCGCCTGGGTCAGGGTGTAGCGGCGGGGCATGGCGTCAGGGTCGCGCTGGGCACGCCCGATGAAGCTCACGAAGGTGCGGGGAAAGTCCTGCATGTGCGCCCGGGGTCACAACGGAAAGTCAAGCGAATCGAATGGCAGGTATACATATATGGTACTCTGAATGACGGACATCGTCAATTCGGAGTCGGCCCTGAGGCGCCCGCGGTCGGACGCGTCTGCTGCATGTAGCGAAGGATGGCGGTCTCCGTTTCCAGCAGCTGGCGCTCCATCGCCAGCATCTCGGCCAATGTCGGCGCGGCCAGCAGCCGCTGCTTAATCTCCAGGTTCACCTGCAGGACAATGGCGACGAGGTGGGCCAGGCTCTCGGCGTCGGTGACATCCTCCTGGACGTTGAGCGACTGGCCGACGACCGCTTCCAGTGCGGCGACGTAGCCGCCGAACAGGTCGTGGACCTGGCGAGAGCGGGCCGCCACGGCCGGCGGGTCGCCGCTGTCGAGCGGAAACGGCTCAATCTGGCCGACGAGGTAGGGCTGGTCGAAGCGAAAGCCGACGATGCGGAAGCGATCGCGGCCGACGACGGCGATGTTGAAGCGGCCGTCGGGCAGCCGCTCGATGTGCTGCAGGTGAGCCGTCGTGCCGACGGTGTGCGGGGCGGCCTCCGTGGGACGGCCCCAGTTCGTCCCCGCTACGTCGCTGACCGAGCCGCCCGCCAGGACGAGGCCAAAGGGTTTCTGCTCCTCCTGGCAGTCGTGGATCATGCGCCGATAGCGCGGCTCGAAGATGTGCAGCGGCAAGAGCATGCCGGGAAACAGGACAGTATTGAGGGGAAACAGGGCAATTTCGGCGGGAAGGGACATCGAGACTCCCTTTTGTATTGACGATTGACGATTGACGATTGGCGATTGACGATTAGCTGTTGTCACCCGGAACGGCGGGAGGGGTCTCCTCTGGTGAAGCCGGCCGCGCCGATGCCTCGCTGCCCTCGGCATGACGGTCGTGACGAGCTTGCGCTAGAGTCTTTACCGTCTCCAGCGTGTCGATTTCGGCGACGGGCTTGTCGTCACGAACCCGGACGATGCGCGGGAAGCGCAGGGCGTAGCCGCTGGCGTGGCGGTCGGAAGGCTGGACGTTGTCGAAGGCCACTTCCAGGACAATCTTCGGCTCGACGCGGCGGAACTTACCGAAGTCCTGCACGGTATGGACCTTGAACCACTCGGTCAGGTCGGCGATCTCCTGGTCGGTTAGCCCGCTGTACGCCTTGCCGACCTCCAGCAGTTCGCCCTCCGGCCCGCGCACCGCGAAGGTGTAGTCGGACAGGACATGGCGCCGCTTGCCGTTGCCCCACTCGACACCCGTCACCACCACGTCCAGCGTCGCCAGCGGCTGTTTGACCTTCAGCCACTCCTTGCCGCGCCGCCCGGGCTTGTAGGTCGATTGCGGGTCCTTGATCATCAAGCCCTCGTTGCCCCGCGCGCGGGCCGCGTCGAACGCGGCGGGTAAGTCAGAGGCCGTGTGGGACTGCCGCCCCGCCGAGAGGAGCAGGCCGGTCCCTGCGCCCGCCAGCAGCCGGTCGAGGCGGGCGTGCCGCTCGCGCAGCGGCCGCTCAAGCAAGACCTCGCCGTCCTGGTAGAGGATGTCGAACACGATGAAGACGACCGGCAGCGCCTGGAGCAGTTCGGCGTCGACGGTCTTGCGGCCCAGGCGCGCCTGGAACTGGGTAAAGGGGATGGCGCGGCCATCCCGCCAGCCGAGAATCTCACCGTCGAGAATGAACTCGCCGGGTAGGGCCAGCAGCGGGGCGTGGAGTTCGGGGTAGCGGTGGGCGACCTCGTCCAGGGTGCGCGAGTAGACGGTCAGGCGGTCGCCCTGCTTGTGGGCCTGGGCGCGGACGCCGTCGAACTTGTCCTCAACGTAGAAGCCGTCGGGCAGGAGACGGGCGACGGCGTCCGGGTTCTCGGCAGGGGAGGCCAGCATGAACTTGAGCGGGTGGAAGAGGCGCATACGGGCCTCGGCCAGCCGCCCGGACCGCGCCAGGACCGCCGTCTCGCCCAGGTCACCCCGGAGCATGTTGGCCCACTGCACCTGCTCGACCGTGACGCCGAACGCCCGCGCCACGGCGTCCTCGACCTGGCCCTCTTGCAGCCCGATGCGCAACTCGCCCATGATGAGCTTCACCAGGTAGCGTGCTTCCAAGGGCGAGCAGCGCCCGAACGCCTCGACCAGCAGCTTGTTGCGGGCCTTCGCGCCGCTCGTCGCCGCCAGCGCGTCGAACAGGGCTTGGACGTCGGTCAGGGTCAGGGACTCAGGGGTCAGTGGTCGGTGGTCAGTGGTCGGTCGTCGCTGGTCAGCGGCGCTCAGCAGGGCAAAGGCGACGTCGCCCATGTCGGCCCAGCGGATGACGAGGGCGTTGTACTCCTCGGCGGGCGTGGGAGCGAGGGTCAGCAAGGCATCGCGCACGTTGGCGTAGCCGACGTTGAGGACGCGCTGGTCACTGAGCGGGAAAGCGCGGCCGCTGAAGTAGCGCGCCGCTCGCGCCAGGTCAGCGTCGTCAATAGCCGCGAAGTAACCTTGCAGCAGGGCGGCCTTCTGCAGGCGGCTCCGCGTGGCGCCGACCTGATCACACGTCCGGCAGAAGTCGAGGAAGAGGCTCATGGCCTAATTATCGCCTAATTTGGGCAACGCGCAATAAGACCGGTCAGCGGGGGTAAGACGAGAACAAGTAAACGCATCAGGCTACTCGTAAAACTCATCAGTTTTGCTTGCACACTAAGGAGTACAACGCCCCGATGACAACCCTCTCCCTCAAAGAGCGCCAGTGGCAGGTGCGCGAGGATGCTATCCTCGACGCCGCCCACGAGTTGCTTGAGGCCAAGGGCTATACCGACATGAGCATGGACGACGTGGCCGCCCGCGTCGGCATCTCCAAGGCCACCCTCTACCACCACTTTGGGTCCAAAGAGGACCTGGCCGCCCGTGTCATTACCCGCGCCATGCAGCGCGGCCGGGCCGAGATGACCGGCGGCGAGCCGGCCGAGCGGGCGTTGGCCCGGCTGGAGCGCGCCTTGAAGCGCAGTATCCGGCGGAAGGCGATGATGTGGTCGAACCGTGCCGCCTTGCCGCCGTCAGTGACGCGCCACCCCCTGTACTGTGAGCAGCAGGCCGAGATGACGCGGGTGATGAGCGACCTCATCGACCAGGCCAAGGCCCAGGGCGACGTGCGGGCCAACCTGCCGACGCCCATTATCGTCCAGGCGCTGCAAGCCCTGTACCGCGCCGACTACGAAGCCCTATTGCAATCTGGCGGAGTCTCTCTGGATGACGTCAGCGAGCATTTAATCAGCGTTGTAATGGATGGTATTCGCACCCAAGGAGCTACCTCGTGACCTATCCCCGCGAAGCGCAAGCCGTGCCCGATGACGGCGGCCGGCTGCCATACAAGTGGCGCGTCCTCATCTCCGTCATCTTTGGTATCTTCATGGTCATCCTGGACACGACGGTCGTCAACGTCGCGTTCCAGACCCTACGCCGCGAGTTTGGCGCCAGTCTGGCCGACTCGCAGTGGATCATCAGCGTCTACGTCCTCAGCCTCGGCATCAGCACGCCGCTGGCTGGCTTCCTGGCCGACCGCTTCGGCATCAAGCGCA
>CAZLBQ010000009.1:0-27647 GCA_964557745.1 uncultured Anaerolineales bacterium | reverse complement strand
CGCAGCGAGGCGCACACCGTCAACCGGGCGGCGGTCGCGCCGCGCGGGAGCGTGCGGCTCTCGCCGCACCTGGAACGCGACGGCGAGGCGGCGCTGGCCGCCTTCCGCCTGCGCGCCAACGAGGGGGTCGTGCTGCGCATTGCGTGATACCGGAATTCATCCCCCCTCTATAGAGAGGAGGTCGTGGATGGATGAATCTTGGCCCGGCCCCGCCGCTCCCCCTCTCCCCTGGCCCTCGCCCCCACCGGGAGAGGGGGCGGAGTGAGGGGCAGGCCGCGCAGCGGGCTTGGACCACGGAGCGCGCAGAAGGGCGCGGAGGGCGCGGAAGGGGGGGTAGCCTGGACGGCCGGCTTCCGTGCGCTCCGCGCTGTTCCGTGACCTCCGTGATCCACAACCCTACACTACACTAGTGATATATATTACATATCTGTTTATTATAGGGGGCCGGCCAGGCCGCGCCCCCCTATTCATCCATCCACGACCTCCTCTCTATAGAGGGGGGATGAATTCCGGTATCCCGGCGGAGGGGCGAGGCGTGCCTGGCCCCTGCGGGTCGGCGCGCAACTTGCTGAGGCTAGCCTATGACGAAGGACACAGGAGTGACCCATGACTGACCAGACGCGACCGCCGACCGACCACGACGACGACGTGACCTCCCGCCGTATCCCCCGCCCCGCCCCCAACGCCCGCGCCGAGACCCGCCCGATGGGCGAGGGCCAGGACGAGGACGAGCACGGGCGCGGCGTCGGGACGGGCGGCGGCTGGGGCGGCGCCGCCACCGGCAGCATCACCGAGGGCAGCACGACCACCGGCCCGAACATCGCCAACAACAGTGGCGGCAGCGAGAACCCCGACCTGTCGCCGCCCGGCGTCGGCACGACCGACACCGACGAGGACGACGGCACGACGATGGGCGGCGAGTAGCCCTACGCCTGGCAGACGAAGAGGATGGAGACGGGGCGGCCGGTGGCGGGGTGCAGCGGCTCCCGGCAGTCGACCAGCCGCAACCCCGACTGGTGGAGGAGCCGCACCCAGCCGCCGAGGGTGCGGAAGTACCACGGCGCGGGCTGGGTGAAGGCCGCGCCACAGCCCGCGCACAGGCCGTCGCGCCAGCCGTCGACGTAGGGCGTGTCCCCCGCCGCGATGACCGGGTGGAGCGTCTGGACGACGAGCCGGCCAGTTGGGGTGAGCAGGCTGGGGACGGCGGCCAGCAACTCGCGCACCGAGGTGTCGCCTAGCAGCGCGAAGTTGCAGACGACGGCGTCGAACGGGCCGCGCGCGGTCAGCGCCCCGGCCGCGATGTCGGCGTAGGAACAGACATCGTACTCCGCCCCGCCCAGGCGGCGCGCCGTCTCGATGAGGGCGGGAATGGCGTCCACCCCCAGCACGCGCGCGCCCGCCGCGCTCAGCCGCCGCGCCAGCCAGCCCTCGCCGCAGCCCACGTCCAGGGCCGTCGCCGGCGCGCCGCTCAGCACAGTGTCGACGACGGCCTGGTCCGTCGCCAGGCGGCGGCTCTCGATGCCGTTGGCGGCGATGAGGTCGGCCCAGGCCGCCGCGTTCGCCTCCCACGCCTGGACAATGTCACCCTCGTGATGGCTCATGCGTTGACGCCTCCCTGATCAGACTTTATAGAGCACATCCAGGTAGCGCTGGAGCATGCCCTTGACGATACCGCGCAGGGGCAGGCTGGCCGCCATGCCGTACACCGGGGCCATGCCGCCCTGCGCAGCGGGCGTCTCGCGCACCTGAGCCACGGCGTCACGCAGGTCGGCCAGGAAGCGCTCGGCGACGCCCGGCTGGGTGTGGCGCAGTGTGACCACCAGGTGCATGCCCGGCGGCTTGTGCAGCCCGATGAGGTGCCAGCCGCGCTGGGTCATGACGTCCAGCACGCGGTAGATGTTGAGCGTCCGCGACGTCATGGCGATGACGAACAGCGGGTTGCCCAGGAGGCTCACCTCCGGGATGGCCTCGACGCCCTGGCGGATGGCCGCCGCCGTGTCGAGGATGCGCCGCGTGGCGTCCAGGTAGCCCGCCTCACCCAGGCTGACCATGGCCGCCCACGCCGCCGCGCTCAACGCGCCCGGCCGGCTGCCCGCGATGGTCGGCGACAGGTACAGGCCGCCCGGCCACTCCGTCGCCGCGAAGTACTGGTAGCGGCGCAGCTCCGGCGTGCGGTACAGCAGGACCGACGTCCCCTTGGCCGCGTAGCCGTACTTGTGGGTGTCCGCCGACATGGACGTCACCCCCGGCAGGCTGAAGTCGAAGTCGGGGACGGGGTAGCCCAGCTTCCGCGCGAAGGGCAGCACGAACCCACCCAGGCAGGCGTCGACGTGCAGTCCCACGCCGCGCTGGCGGGTCAGGTCGGACAGCTCCCCGATGGGGTCAATCGCGCCGTGGGGGAAGCCGGGCGCCGAGCCGACCACGGCGACGGTGTTCTTGGTGATGGCCTGGCGGACGGCCTTGAGGTTGGCGCGGCTGTCGGCCTCGATGGGGACGTGGACCAGCCGCAGGCCGAAGTACTGGGCCGCCTTGTCGAAGGCCGCGTGGGCCGTGACCGGCGCGACGACCTCCGGCTTCGTGATGCCCTTCTCGGCCCGCGCCCAGTCGCGGTAGGTCTTCATCGCCAGCAGGATGCTCTCCGTCCCGCCCGACGTGACCGTCCCGCACACGCCCGGCCCGCCGTTGAGCAGGCGCGCCGTCATGGCGACGACCTCGGCCTCGTACTTGGTGATGCTGGGCCAGACGTCGGCGTGGAGGGGGTTGGCCTGGGCGTGGAGGGCGTAGACCTCGTTGAGGAAGGCGATGTGCTCGTCGTCGCCCTGGTAGACCGCGCCGGAGATGTAGCCCGCCTTCCAGTGGGCCTCCTCCCGCTCGCGCAGCGCCGTCATCTCGCGCAGCACCTCGGCGCGGTCGAGGCCGTGGGGCGGCAGTTCGGTGTAGGCGGGGGCGTCGTCGCGGTAGGGCTTGAGGGCCGGCTCCAGGTCGGCCATGAGCCGGGTGTACTGCGCCTCGATCTGGCCGCGCACGAAGGGGACTCGGGTGAGCGTCCGTTCGAGGGCCGCCGCCGCGCCCGGCGGCAGCGGCGCGGTCAGCCGTTGGATAACGTCGAGAGGGTCCATGAGGATGCCATACCTTTCGCCTTGTCGTCGCCCCGCCCTTCGTCCCCCAGACAGCACGCGGATGAACGCGGATACAGGAGATGAACGCGGATCAGAATCATAGGGGTCTGATCCGCGTCGATCGGGTTTTCCGCGTCAATCCGCGTGCCCTCTGAGTCGGCCATTCTCACCCGACTGGAAGTCGTCTTGACATGGCTACACGGCGGGGCGGTTCAAGCGCCGGTAGATGTCCTTGTTGCGCTGGTAGACCTGCCGGAACTCGCGGTACAGCGGGTCGTAGACGCGGCGGTGGTCGGGCGTCGGGTGGAACGTCTGCGCCACCGGAGCGCGCTGGGCGGCGTCGCCGAACGTCATGCGCCGCAGCGCCACGGCCGCCTGGAAGGCCGCGCCCCGCGCGTTGGCCTGGACCGGGTCGGCCATCTGCGCCAGCGGGCGGTCCAGGACGTCAGCCAGAATCTGGCTCCACACGGCGGACTGCGCTCCGCCCCCGATGAAGCGCACCGTGTCCAGGCGGCGGCGCGTGAACCCCTCGACGGCTTCCAACAGCCAGCGCGTGTTGAAGGCCACCCCTTCCAGGACGGCCCGCGCCAGGTCGGCCCGCGTCGTGTGCAGCGCCAGGTTGTGGAAGCCGCCGCGCACGGTGTGGTCCTCGACCGGCGTCCGCTCGCCGTACAGCCAGGGCGTGAACAGCACGCCGCCGCTGCCAGGGGCGACCCGCGCCGCCATGCGGTCCAGCGTCGGGTAGACGTCGGCGGGGCGGGGCGTCGCCAACTCGTCGTCGGGGAAGAGCAGGTTGTCGCGCAGGAAGGTCAGGCACACCCCCGCGCACTCCTGCTCGTTGGTCAGCAGGTAGCGGCCGGGGATGGCCGACGGCAGCGCCGCCATGTTGTGGAGCAGGTCCGTCTTCTTGCCCGGCACGTGGCACACCAGCCACGACGATGTCCCGATGTACAGGTGGGCCGCGAAGTCCTGCACCGCCCCGGAGCCAACCGCCGCTGAGTGGATGTCCGGCGTGGCCATGACGACGGGCAGGCCGGCGGGCAGGCCCAGCGCGTCGGCGGCGTCGGGCGTCAGCCCGCCAAGGATGGTGGCGGGCGGGCGCAGCGGCGGCAGCTTGTCCCGCGCCACGCCCGTCCAGGCCAGCAGGCGCGGGTGGTAGTCGACGCGGTCGATGGCGCGGTTGTCGGTCAGCCAGTGCAGGGCGATGACGTTGGGCGTCGAGGCGGCCTGGCCGGTCAGCCGCAGGCTGAGGTAGTCGACCGGCTCCAGGAAGCGCGCCGCCTGGCGGTAGAGGGCGGGCTGCTCGCGTTCAAGGTACAGGATGTGGGCGATGGAGTCCTTGCCCGCCAGCCCCGGCACGCCACCCGTCAGCCGCAGCCACGCCGCCAGCCGATCCGGCCGGTAGCCCGCGACCGGCCCGCCCACCACGCGCCCCACGTGGGGCGCGCCCCGCGCGTCCATCCAGATGATGGCCCGCGCCAGGGGCTGCCCGCCCGCGTCCACCGGCACCGTCCCCGCCCACTGGCCGGTCACGCTGACGGCGATGATGTCGTCGGGCCGCACGACCTGGCGCGTCATGAGGCGCTGGGCCGCGCGGGTGATGGCCGTCCACCACTCGGCGGGGTCTTGCTCCGCGCCACCGCCCGGCAGCAGGTGGAGCGTCGTCGGCTCGGCCTCCCAGGCGGCGATGGCGCCCTGGACGGACACCAGGGCGACCTTGGGGCCGGACGTGCCCAGGTCGATGGTGAGGACGGTATCGTTCATACCAGTTGATGGCAATAGTGGACGGCCATCTCGATGCCCCGGTAGAAGTTCGGCAGGTGCAGCTTCTCGTTGGGGGCGTGGAGGTTGTCGTCGGGCAGGCCGAAGCCGACCAGGACGATGGGCAACGCCAGCCCAAACACCTGCTGCACGTCGTACAGCAGGGGCAGCGTTCCCCCGCCGCGCAGGTAGGCCGGCCCCGCGCCAAACGCCGCCTCGTAGGCCCGCGCCGCCGCCTGGATAGCCGGGGCGTGGGTGTCGAAGACGGTCGGGAAGCTGGCGCTCGTGACCCGCACGTCCAGGCGCACCGTCGGCGGGGCCAGGGCGCGCAGGTAGTCGGCTACCTGCTCCCCAATCTGGTGCGGGTCCTGGTCGGGGACGAGGCGGAAGCCAATCTTCGCCAGGCCATAGGCGGGCAGGACGGTCTTGTGGCCCGCGCCGCTGAAGCCGCCGCGCAGCCCGTGGACCTCGAACGTCGGGCGGATGCTGACCCGCTCGGCCACGGCGTAGCCCGCCTCCCCCGCCAGCGCGGGCGCGCCCGTCAGCGCCATGACCGCCGCCTCGCTGACCGGCCCGCTGTTGAGCAAGCGGCGCTCCTCGGCGTCCACCTCGCGCACGCGGTCGTAGAAGCCGGGGACGAGGATGCGCCGCGTCGTCGGGTCCTGGACGGCGGCCAGCAGCCGCGTCAGGACGTTGAGCGGGTTCTCCACCGCCCCGCCCCACGTCCCGGAGTGCAGGTCGGTCGCCGCGCCCCACACTTCGACGTCCAGCGTCACGTTGCCCCGCGTCCCGTACATGATGAGCGGCGTCTGCGGGTCGGCCATGGGCTGGTCGGCGATGAGCAGGGCGTCGGCGCGCAGGGCGGCGCGGCGCTCCTGCATGAACGCGGCGATGTGGGGGCTGCCAATCTCCTCCTCGCCCTCTACGAGGACCAGGACGTTGAGCGGCAGCCGCCCGTCCGTCTGGAGGAAGCACTCCAACGCGGCCAGCAGGGCGAAGACCTGCCCCTTGTCGTCGGAGCCGCCGCGCGCGAACAGGTCGTCGCCTTTGACGGTTGGCTCGAAGGGCGGCGTGCGCCAGGCGTCGAGGGGGTCCACGGGCTGGACGTCGTAGTGGCCGTAGACCAGCAAGGTGGGCTTGTCCGGCCCGGCCTCGGTCCAGGCGGCGGTCACGAAGGGATGCGCGCCGTCCGGCTGCGTCACCTCGACCTGGCGCATCCCAATCCGCCGCAGGTACGCGGCCAGCCAGTCGGCGGCGGCCTGCATGTCCGACGCGTGGTCCGGCAGCGTGCTGACACTGGGGATGCGCAGCCAATCCGTCAACAGGGCGAGATGCTGGTCGCGGTGGTCGCGGGCGTAGCGCAGGGCCTCGTCAAGCATCGGTGTTCTCCCGTTCAGGTCGCCGACCGTCCGCCCGCCAGCGCTCCGGCGGGAGCAGCCAGCGAAAGGCCGGGTAGTCGGCCGCGCCAGCGAGGGCCAGGCCGGCGATCTCCGCGCAGAGCGCCAGCCCGGCCAGGTCATTGGTGAGGATGACGACGGCCTCCTGCCGAGCGGGCGAGCCGAGGGCGAAGTTGCGCGTCACGTCCCACCAGCCGCCCCACTGCCAGAAGCTCGACGTCCCGTCCGCCAGGTCCGCCAGCCCCCAGCCCAGGCCCCACGCCAGGCCCGCCTGCTCGCCGACGGTGATCTGCGGGGTCAGCATCGCCGTCAAGCTCTCCGGCTTCAGCGCGGACGGGGTGTTGTCCTGGTCGCGCCACATGGCGCTCAGAAAGCGGGCATAGTCCAGCGCCGTCGTCTTGAGGCTGGCGGCGGCATAGGCGCGCCGCCCGGCCGGCAGTTCCGGACGGCGCGCGCTCCACTCCTCCAGCATCATCTCGCTGTCGCGTATGCCGAGTGGGGCGAAGAGGGCGCGCGCCAGGAACTCGTGTAAGGGGCGCCCGGTAATGCGCTCGACGACCGTCTGCAGGTACAGGTAGCCCTCGCCCGAGTACGAGAAGCCTGTCCCCGGCGCGAAGGCGCACGCCAGGCCCGTGGGCGCGCGCCAGTTGGGCAGCCCGCTCGTGTGGCTTAGCGCGTGGCGGGCCGTGATGCGCGCCAGACACGGCGCGTCGCCATACGGCTGAGGGAGGTAGGCGGCCAGCGGCCTGTCCAGGTCCAGCGCGCCAGCCTCAACCAGCTTCAGCACAGCGTAGGCGAACAGCGGCTTGGTCAGCGACCCGGCCTCGAACGCTGTGGTAGGCGTGACCGGCCCCCCGTCGCGCACCCCCACCCCGCGACAGAAGACGACCTCCGCCCCCCGCACGACGGCAAGGCTCAGGCCGAGGGCCGGCCGGGCGGCGGCGAGTTGGCCGAGCCGTCGGTCGAGGTCGCTCACTCGACAATCCACGGCAGGCCGCCGACCACGCCGCCCCGCTGGTCCGGGTCGGTGTGGACGTTGAGGATGGCCGGGCGGCCACTGTCGAGGGCGCGCCGCAGCGCCGGCCCCACGTCCTCCAGCCGCTCCACCAGCTCGCCGTAGCCGCCCAGCGCCCGCGCCAGCTCGTCGTAGCGGCGGAAGCCCAACTCGGAGCCGACAATCCCCGCGTCGCCAAAGCGCCGCCGCTGGCCGTCGCGGATCTCGCCCCAGCCCTCGTCGTTGGCGATGACCACGACAATCGGGACGTTGTGGCGGACCGCCGTGTCGAACTCCAGCCCGCACAGCCCGAACGCGCCGTCGCCCATCAGGGCCACCGTGGGCCGCTTCGGGTGGGCCAGCTTGCCCGCGATGGCGTAGGCCACGCCCACGCCCAGGTGGCCCGTGCTGCCAACCCACGTCACGCCGCCGGGCGCGTGGGCGTCCAGGAACTCGATGCCCCAGGCCGCGATGTAGCCGCCGTCGACGACGGTGATGGCGTCGCGGGGCAGCGCCGCGGAGACCGCCTGGACCAGCTGGATGTTGTGCATCGGGCCGTCGGCGGGGCGCTCGTCAATCTTCAGACCCTGCATGTCGCCGTCGCGCAGCGCCTGGAGCGAGCCTTTGGCCCGCGCCTGCCACCCGCCGCTGACGTTGAAGCGCACGTCCTTCAAGCCGTCATTGAGTTGCTTGAGGACCGCGCCCGCGTCGGCCGCGATGCCCACGTCCGCCGCCCGCGTCTTGCCGATGGCCTCCGGCGCGATGTCCACCTGGATGACCTTGGCGTCCAGGTCGAACAGCGGGAAGCGGCCGTAGCCGATGGTCCAGTCGAGACGCGTCCCTAGCACAAGGTAGACATCGGCGCCGACGGCGCCGCTGGGCATGAAGCCGACGCACAGCGGGTGGTCGTCGGGGACGAGGCCGCGCGCCAGGTTGCGCGTCAGGACGGGGATGCCCGTCGCCTCGACAAAGCGCCGCAGGTCCTCGCCGCCGTCGCCCCACCACACGCCGCTGCCGGCGATGATGAGCGGCTTCTCGGCCCGGCTCAATAGGTCGAGGGCCTGGCGAATGGCCGCCGGGTCGCCGTAGGGCTTGCTGTTGGCGCGGTAGCCCGCCGGCCAGTGGACTTCGCCCTCCTCGACCTTGGCGTGCATGACTTCCAGCGGGAAGTCGAGGAACACCGGGCCGGGGCGGCCGCTCAGGGCGTGGCGCAGCGCCGCCGCCGTGTACTCCGGCAGCCGCAGGGCGTCGAAGCACGTCCGCTGCCACTTGGTGACCGGCCGCACCAGGCGCAGCTGGTCGATGGCCTGCATCACGCCCATGTCGCGGCCCTGGAGCGAGCCTTGCGCGGTCAGCACGACCATGGGCACCTGGGCCTCGTAGGCGATCTCGAGGCCGGGCAGGGCGTTGGTCAGGCCGGGCGCGGCGTCCACGGTCACGATGGCCGGCTGGCGCGTGAAGCGGGCGAAGGCGTCGGCCATGTGGGCCGCCTGCTGCTCGTGGCGCACGTCGACGACGCGGATGCCCTGCTCGTGGCAGGCGTTGACAATCTCGAAGTTGTGGCCGCCGACGATGGTGAAGGCGTGGCTGACGCCCTCGCGCTTGAGCATCCTGACGACCAGGTCGCCGCCGTTGGTGGGCCGCGTCTGGGGCTTCGGCCCGCTGCCCCCGCCGCCCGTCACCTGGCGGATGAGTTGGACAAAGTCCTCGTCGGGCAGCTGGCGGCGCAGCGACAGCAGGCCGGTGCGGTCGGCTGGACCGACACGGCGGCGCAGCGGGGGCGCGGCCAGGTCGGCCACTTCGAGGATGGCCTTGGGGACTTCCATCGGGTCGGTGGACGCCTCCCAGGCCGGCCCCATCGTCTCTGCCAGGCCCTTGACGCGCTCGTAGTACGGGCTAGCCGGGCTGTTACGCTGGGCGGCCTCGGCGATGGCCCCGCTGGGCATGGCCGTCTTGAACATGCCGCACGGCTCGATGAGGGTGATGCTGATGTTGAACGGGTAGACCTCGTGGGCCAGGCACTCCGACCAGCCCTCGACGGCGAACTTGGTGGCGGTGTAGACATTCTGGAAGGGGAAGCCGACCACGCCGCTGTCCGACGACAGGTTGATGATGCGCCCGCCGCCCTGCCGCCGCATAGTGGGCAGGACGGCCTGGGTGACGGCCATCATGCCCAGGATGTTGACGTCGAAGACACGGCGCACCCGCGCCATGTCCATCTCCTCGAACGGGCCGCCGATGCCCAGGCCCGCGTTGTTGACCAGGACGTCGACGCGCCCGAAGCGGTCGAGGACGGCCTGCACGCCGCGCCGCACGCTCGCCTCGTCGGCGACATTCATCGCCACCGTCAACAACTGCGCGGGGTCCTGCGGCTTGAGGTGGGCCAGGGCGTCGGCGTCCTTGTCCGTCGCCGCCACGCGCTCGCCCCGGTCGAGGACGGCCTGGGCCAGCAGCGCGCCAAAGCCGGTGGCGCAGCCGGTAATCAGCCACACACGTTGAGCAGCCATTGCGCGCACCTCACTTCCTTGTGTTTCCTATTTAGCCAGAATGAACAGAATTTACAGAATGAAGAATATTCTTATTCTGTCCATTCTGTCCGAATTACTTGGCGACAGCCGGCGTCGCCTGGCCCCTGGGGTCGGCGGCGCGGAGGCGGATGAACCACAGGCAGGCGATGGTGATAAGGGCAGCGATGAGGGGCGAGCCGGCCATCATGAAGCGGATGCCCCACACCGCGCTCTCGGTCTGGACGTCGGCCCCCGAGCGCCAGCCCGTCAGGGCGAACGTAATCCAGTAGAAGAGGCCCTGTGCCGTAAACGACAGCTTGGCGACGGCGCCGCTGATGCCGAAGAAGATGCCCTCGCGCCGCACCCCGACGCGATGGGCGTCGTCGTCGATGACGTCGGACAGCACGACAATGGGCAGCATCATGTAGCCCGACAGGCCGGGCGCGATGAGCGACGTGCCAAGTAGGCCGACACTGAAGTCGCGGGCGAAGAACATGATGGTCAGGCCAGGGATGAACAGCAGACTGGCCAGCATCCAGGCGCGGCGCGACCCGATGCGCGGCGTGACCACCCGCCACAGCGCCAGGCATGGGATGCATAGCAGGAACGGCACGGCCAGCAGGACGGCCTCCTGGTCGCCCGCGCCGAGGGTCGTCCCGAACACTGCCGCCGGCCCCTTGATGCCCAGCCCGAACTCGACCCAGAAGGGCAGCGTGGCGGCCAGGATGAGGTAGATGTACTCCTTCATGAGGTTCGCGCCCAGGTACCAGCGGAAGGGGACGCTGCCCAGGGTGAGGCGCAACGACTCGCGCAGGCCAATGGGCGTCTCCTCCATGTGGCGCGGGTCTTCCTTGTTGCCGATGACCGAGACGGCGTAGCCCACCGCCGTGATCGCGCCGACGATCACGCCCATCACGACGAAGCCGACGGAGCGCGACAGGATGGGGGCAATGATGAACGCCAGCAGCAGGGCGACGACGGCCAGGCTCTCGCGCAGCGAGGCCAGCCCCGACCGCTGCTTGACGTCGGTGGCGATCTCGGTGAACAGCGAGTTGTAGGCGACGGTCAGCAGGGTGTACAGGGTGTCATAGATGAAGACCGTCGCCAGGAAGTAGCCCGCCATGACCAGCGGGCTGGCCTGGGGGACGGTCCACAGGAAGAAGAACGACAGGCCGAGCGGCAGCGCGCCAAACAGGATGTAGGGGATGCGGCGGCCCCAGCGGCTGCGCGTGCGGTCGGAGAGCTGGCCCATGAGCGGGTCGTTGACGGCGTTCCACAGGCCGAAGATGCTCCACACCGCCCCGACCAGGCCGGGGTCCAGGCCGAGCACGCGCAGATAGTAGAACTGGATGCGGTTCGAGAAGACCTGCTGGCAGAAGGTGTTGGCGAAGTTCCCCATCGAGTAGAACACGTTGCGCAGTTTGGGCATCGTGGCCTCCTTGCGTGGCTGACCGATGGGTCAGGCGGGGGTCGGAGCCTGGCGGGCCTGCTGGCGGGCGCGGGTCTTGCGGATATACGCCGCCGCGTCGGGCGTCTTGCAGCTGGTGTCGCCGTGGTCCACCGTCACCTTGCCGATGCGGGCGGCGGCGGCTAGCGCCTGCGCTTCGAGGCCATCGTTGCGGATGCCGATGGCGATGAGGGCGTTGTTCATGGCCTCCCGCGTCCGATTGGGGCGGGTATGGATGCCGCGCTCGATGGCGGCCAGGTAGGGGAGAAACGCGTCGTCGGCGAGGGCCGTATCGTGCATGGCGAGTTGGGCGACCAGGCCCCAACCGGCCCGGCCCAGCATCTCGTTGTCCGAGGCCGTCCACGTCTCGGCCAGCGCCCGCGCGTCGGCCGTCTTCGCCGCGACGCCCACCCAGGCGTCGGTCAGGGTGTGGTTGTCTAGCGCGCTCGCCCAGCCTTCGAGGGCCGCGCGGTCCATCTTCTGGGGGGCGGCGATCATCGTCGCCAGGATACGGGCGTCGTGGTTGCCCGTCTCCCACAGGGCCAGGGCCAGGGCGTGGTCGGTCTTGAGGCGCTTCTTGAGCGCGCCCAGGTTGGCGTAGCTGACGCCGAACATGTTGGGGCCTACGCCATGCCGGGCGTAGGTCTTGCGGTTCTGCTCCGTCCCCCGGCTCTCTAACTCGCGCATCACCTCGTCAAGCGTCATGGTCCTTCCCTTCTGGTCTCGTTCATGGGTCCAAGCAGCGTAGCGGCCTGATTATACCAGCCCGGCTGTGGGTGTCAACGCGGCCAGCCTCACGAGGTCCGCACCAGGGTGACGAGGAAGGCCAGGTACAGCGCGAGCGCCGCCAGGCCGAGCAGGGTGGGCAGGGGCGTCGCGCGCAGGCTGGGGACGGCGCGGGCGAAGAGGGACAGCGCGACGCCCGCCCAGACGAGGCTGTGCCCCCAACGGAGCAGGAACAGCGCGCCCGCCCTGGTCTCGACGCCGACGCGGTCCCTGGGCCACACGACAGCGAAGACGACGGCAACGACCAGGCACAGCGCGCTCCACACGACGGTGGGTACACCAAGGAAGCGCTCGTTCATGGGGCAGTGGTCGGTGGTCAGCGGTCGGTGGACAGCGGGTAGAGCTGGCGGATAACGATGGGGCGGAACTCGGCCAGGCCGACTTCGCAGCACGTCCCCGTCAGCGGGCGCATCTCCGCCAGCAGCGTATCCACCGCCTTGACCATCGCCGGCCGCGAGACCTCGAAGGCAATGGTGCTGTGGGGAACCCAGGCGTCGGGCGCGTAGTATGGGTTACACGGGATGCCCAGCGCGGCCAGGCGGCGGTGGAAGTCGCGGTGGACCTGCATGAGCGTCTCGGTCATCACAGGAGCCAAGAACACAACGCCCTCCGCCGTGGGGAACGCGCCGACCGAGGCAAAGGCGACGGGGAAGGCGGGTGTCTGGGCGGCGAAGGCGGCTAGTTCCGGCGTCAGCCGCGCCACGTCCACGTCGTCAAAGACGGCCAGGCTGACGTGCGGGCGGTCCCCCAACGCGTCCAGGGTGGGCGTCACGCCCGCGCGGGTCAGCCGCTCGCGCAGCCGCCGCAGCGCGGCTTCCAACTCTGGGTTAAAGTACAGCTCCACCGCGAAGCCCATGCGCGCTCCCTTGTCCATACCCCAGATCTGACAGGTTTTCAAAACCTGTCAGGTCTCGTCAGTCATAACAGCTTATTCTGTCTTGTGACCGACAACCTCCGCCTGGACCTGCGCCATCGCTTCCGCCAGGCGGTCGATGTCGGCCTCGGTGTTGTAGAACCCCGTCGCCACTCGGTTGAGCACGGGGTCGGGTGTGTGACGGATGAGGATGTCGCGCTCGAACAGCTTCATCGTCAGGTCGGCTGGCTCGATGCCCGCCACCTTGAAGTGGAGCAGGCCCGCGACCTGGTCGCGCGGCAGGAACATCTCGACGTCGTCCAGCGCGGCCAGCCGGTCGTAGGCGTACTGGGCCAGGGCGCGGATGCGGGCGAACGCCCAGTCCCAGCCCACCTCGTCCCGCAGCCAGGCCAGACTCGTTCCCAGCGCCTTGACCGACGGGGGGTAGAGCGTCGCCGCCTCGTAGCGCTTGGCGCCCTCATAGGGAACGAAGGGCTTGTCGGCGCGGTTGACGTGGCCCTTGACGCCGAAGTAGCCGGTGTACGTCTGGTGGATGCGGTCGAGGCTGTCCCGCCGCACAAACAGCGCCCCCGTCCCGTCCGGCCCGCACAGCCACTTCTGCCCTGAGCAGGCGTAGGCGTCCACGCCCAGGTCGTAGACGTTGGCGGGGACCATGCCACACGACTGCGCCGCGTCGCAGATGACCAGCGCCCCAACACTGCCGGCTAGCGCGCTGAGTTCCCGCATGGGCAGGACGGCTCCCGTGGACCACGAGACGTGGGACAGGGCCACGGCCTTGACACGCGGGTTGAGGCAGGCTTGCAACGCGGCGACGGAGTCGCAGCCGGGCATGCCAATGTCGGTGTAGTGGACCTTGACGCCGAACCGCTCACGGAGGAGGGCCGCCGGGTTCAGGCCGCCCTCGTGCTCGGTCCAACTGGTAATCAGTTCGTCGCCCGGCTGCCAGTCCACGCCCAGCAGGCCGATGTTCATGCCCTCCGTCGTGTTGTGGGTCAGGGCGATCTCGTCGGGCGCGCAGCCCAGCAAGTCCGCGAACGCGGCGCGCGTCCCCTCCACGCTCGCGCCGTACGCCTGCCAGGCCGCCATCGTGATGCGGCCCTCAGTCAGTTGCTGCTCGGCGTACTCGACCAGGGCAGCGTGGCTGCGGCGGGGCAGGGGGCCGTTGGTGCCGGTGTTGAGATAGACGTACTTCTGGAGGACGGGCATCTCGGCGCGGATGGCCTCGATCTTGGCGGTGTCGGTGGTAAGGGTATTGAGCGTGGTCATGGTATCTCCCGAAATTCCTCCATATGGTCGTAATACCACATCTCGGCTTCCCGAATGACTTCGACTCTCTCCTCGCCATCAGGAAAGCCGTAGACGTGCTTGTGGTGATGCTTATGGTATTCCGCCATGCCACTGATGGGAACCAGGTCAGGGCTGTCATAGCGAAAGAGGCGTCGTCCGCCTCTTATTCCGACATGATAGGTATAGAGCACCGTTTGGACGAGTGCGTTGGGGCCGTCTCCCTCGAGCACAGCGAGGGTTTTGCGAACGTCGATGAATAGGCCCCTCAAGCATTCGATGCGCCCTTCGAGTAGAATTCGGTTGGCTGAAAAGGGGCTGAAGGCGAGATTGTGCGAAACCACGAAGCCGGAGCGTATGAAACGCTCCATCACGGCATCATGGACGGCCTGGTAGTTGTGAAAGCGATTAGGGCCGTGTTTCGTGTTGGGCATTGAAGTTGAGTGAGCCTAGCAGGAATAGCCACTCGGCGATATCCGGTGTCTCGGCCAGGCGTCCCTCGCCTAACTCGACAAGCATCGCCTCAGAGGTGAGTTTGTACTGGGCCTCAAAACGACGCACACGCGCCTCTAGTATCGAACGCATCTCTGCCCCGTCTCGTCTCGCTGCATCCACCAACGACGTCAATGCTCGATCACGGTCCTCTTCATTCAAGAGGGCTAATTCCGACAATGTGATTCTGTAGGGCATGACAACCTCTCCGCGCTGGTTCCCTCGTACTTGCTGCGTATGGTCAGAGTATAGGCGCAAAGTGTAGCACCGTCTAGTCAAGATACGGGAGCGAAGCCATTGGGTGGCCCGTATGCCACGCATCCATCGTTAACCGGCCAGTCCCATTCTACAGGGTTACCCATCGAGAAAGTCGGCCACGGCGGGCCAGAACGCGTCGGGTTCTTCGATAAAAGGGTAGTGGCCGCTGCGCGCGAACAGGAGCAGGCGCGCGTGTGGAATGCCGGCGGCCAGTTCCTCTGAGCACGACGGCGGGTACTGGGGGTCGTGGCGGCCGCCCAGGACGAGCGCCGGCGACTGGACCTCGCCCAGGCGCGGCCCGTAGTCCAGGCGGCGGGCGACCGCTTGCCAGTCGGGCCGGCCGCGCCGCGGGCGGCCCCAATCGCGGAGGGTGACGGGCAGGGGCCGGACGAAGGACTTGTCATAAAACGACTCGCGCTGGGCGAAGTTGAGAAACATCTGCTCCGGCGCGCGGTGCGGCCAGACCGTCTGCAGGCTGCCCAGCGCCGCCATGCGCCAGAACCGGGGGTGGCCCCGGTTCCACAGCGCGCCCGTCGCCTGGGTGTAGGCGCGCCCGCCCGTCCCCGTCCCCACCAGGACCAGCCGCCGCACCCGCGCCGGGTAGTCGAGGGCGAAGGCCAGCGCTACCAGCCCGGCCATGCTATGGCCCAGCACGTCCACCGACCCGGTCACGCCGCACGCGTCCAGCGCCTCGCCGGCGCAGCCCAGCATCTCCGCCATGCTCAGCTGGGCCGGCCGCGTCGAGTGGCCTGAACCGGGCGGGTCGAAGGTGATGACCTGGCGGCCCAGACCTACGAGGCCCGCAATGAGGGCGTCGGCCATGCGCATCCCCGGCTGCTCGTAGCGGTGCGGCCCCGGTATGAGCAACACGGGCGCGCCCTCACCACAGCGGTAGACGGCCAGACCATCATGGACCAGAGTCGGAAGTCTATCCGCATCCATCGGCCCATCGGCGTTCATTGGCGTTCATCGGCGGGTCATGACGCCATCACCTCAACCGCCGCCTCGTCAATCAGCGTGCCGTGGGCGGGCGCGAACTCGGCCGTGAAGTGGCGCAGCGTCGGCGGCTCGTACGTCATGCGCACGCCGCGAATGGCCGGCGCGAGAGTCTTGACGTGCATCAGAACCTCCGCCAGGTAGTCGACGTGGCTCTGGGTGTAGACGCGGCGCGGGAAGGCCAGCCGCACCAGGTCCATGGCAGCCGGCTGCTCCGTGCCGTCGGGCTGGCGGCCAAACATCACCGAGCCAATCTCCGCCGACCGCACCCCGCCCTCCAGGTACAGGACGCACGACAGCGCCCAGCCGGGGTACTCGTTCAGCGGGATGTGGGGCAGCAGGCCCCGCGCGTCCAGGTACAGGGCGTGGCCGCCCGGCGGCGTGACGATGGGAATCTCGGCGTGCATGAGGATCTCGGCCAGGTACTCCACCGAGCGGATGCGGTAGTGCAGGTAGTCCTCGTCCAGCGCCTCCTTGAGGCCGACGGCGATGGCTTCCAGGTCGTAGCCCGCCAGCCCGCCGTAGGTCACGAAGCCCTCGGTCAGGATGAGCATGTTCTTGCACTTCTGGGCCAGGGCGTCGTCGTTGAGGGCCAGGAAGCCGCCGATGTTCGCCATGCCGTCCTTCTTGGCGCTCATCGTGCAGCCGTCGACCAGGCTGAACATCTCGCGGGCGATCTCGTAGGGCGTCTTGTCCCGGTAGCCGCGCTCGCGCATCTTGATGAACCAGGCGTTCTCGGCGAAGCGGCAGGCGTCCAGGAAGAGGGGCACGCCGTAGCGGTGGCAAATCTCGCTGGCGGCGCGGATGTTAGCGAGGCTGACCGGCTGGCCGCCGCCCGAGTTGTTGGTGACGGTGATCATCGCCAGCGGCACGCGGCCGGGGTTGTCCCGCAGCGTCGCTTCGAGGTGGTCGAGGTCGATGTTGCCCTTGAAGGGGTGGTAGGTCTGCGGCTGGCGGCCCTCGGGGATGGGGATGTCGAGGGGCAGGCCCTTGCGGTACTCGACGTTGGCTCGCGTCGTGTCGAAGTGGGTGTTGTTGGGGACGATGTCGCCCGGCTTGAGGGCCGCGCCGAACAGGATGCGCTCGGCGGCGCGGCCCTGGTGGGTGGGGATGACGTGCTTGAAGCCCGTAATCTCTTTGACCACGCTCTCGAAGCGATAGAACGAGCGCGCCCCCGCGTAGGACTCGTCGCCCTGCATCATCGCCCCCCACTGGACCGACGACATGGCCCCCGTGCCCGAGTCGGTAAGCAGGTCGATGAGGACGTCCTCTGCTTTGAGCAGAAAGACGTTGTAGCGCGCGGCTTGCAGGGCGGCCTCGCGCTCCTCCCGCGTCGTCTGCCGAATCGGCTCGACCGTCTTGATGCGAAACGGCTCAATGATGGTATGGAACTTCATCGTTCCCTCCTGTTGACTAGCGTAGCCGCCAGTAGAGCCACGCCGAGACCACAAGGCCCGCCACGACCACGCTCCAGCGCAGCGTGTCCTGGTTGATGCGACGCGCCAGGCGGGCCAGGCCGTAGCCGCCGATGAGCGCCCCGACGGCCGCGACCAGGGCGACCGGCCAGATGACCTTGCCGTCAAAGATGAAGAACACGGCGGCGGTACCGTTGATGAACACGGCCAGGATGGTCTTGAGCAGGTTCATGCGGTGGATATCGACCAGGCCCATGATGGACAGCGAGGTCAGCATCAAGATGCCGATGCCCGCCCCGAAGTAGCCGCCGTAGAACGAGATGATGAACTGCAACACCATGCCCGCCGCGTAGCCGAGCGGGCTGATGGCCTCGACGTCGGTCTTGACGATACCGGACCGCCGCCGCGCCAGACGCGTCAGGAAGTTGCGGCTGGCGAAGATGAGCGTCGCGAACAGGATGAGGAAGGGCACAACGCGGCGGAAGATGCTTTCCGGCGTGTTGGCGACGACGAACGCGCCGAGCAAGCTGCCGGTGATAGTCGGGATGAGCAGCAGGATGAGCGTCCCGCGCAGCCCACCCAGGTGATGGCGGTAGGCGACGGCGCTGCCAAACGAGCCGGGCACCAGGGCCGTGGCGTTGGTGGCGTTGGCCGGGACGAGGGGCAGCCCCGCCCAGGCCATCGCTGTGAACGAGAAGACCGTGCCGCCGCCGGCAATGGCGTTGATGGCGCCCGCGAGCATGGCGGCGAGGAAGATGACGGCGAGCTGGAACGGGTCCATAGGCTAGGGCAGGCTTTCGATGTACTCGCGCACCGTCTGCGGGCGGATGGACGGGTACTTGTCGTTGGCGAGATGCTGGAGCCTGGTGCGGCCCTGGATGATGGGCAACTGGAACTGGGCCGTCACATAGGCGTACAGGTTGTCGCCATGCTCGGCCTGCGCCGTCTGGATCCACGCCGCCAGGTCCGCCTCGTCCCCCTTGCTCTCCACGGTCAGCGACCGCCCCTTGACCTCCTCGTAGAGCCGCGCGATGTCGTTGAACGAGACGACATCCCCCGCCACTTCGAGGACGGTGTTGCCCGGCGTTGGGTCCACCACGGCCTCGGCGGTGTACTGGGCCACGTCCCACATACTGGTGACGTCCAGCGGCGTGTTACCGTCGCCCCAGTACGAGACGCGCCGATTGTCGAAGTCAAAGACGCCAAAGAACGGGTTGAGCAGCGACTCGGTGAACAGCCCGCACAGGACAAAGGTGTAGGGGATGCCGCTGGCCTCGACGGCCTGCGCTGCCTGGATGTCGAGGTCGGTCAAGGCGTTCTCGCCGAGCGCGACCCGCCGGAAGTCGTAGCCGTACAGCGAGGGGATGAAGCGCCGAACGCCCGCCCGCTGGGCAGCGTGGAGCAGGTTGGCCTGGGGGACCCCCTTGGTGAACCCGCTCAGCGCCGAGACGACCGTCTCGATGCCCTGCAGCGGATCGTCCAGCGACGCCGGGTCCTCGACGTCGCCCTGGACGACCGTCGCGCCGCGCTCCGTCAGGGCCTGGAGGACGGCCTGGCGGTCGGGGCGGTCGGGGTTGTCGGCCCGCGCGAGGAGCGTGAGGTGGACGTCCTCTTTGGCGAGCAAGTTCGCCGCGATCTGGCGGCCCAGGGCGCCCGTGCCGCCGACAAGCATGACTTCCATCAACGATGCCTTTCTAGACCTGGCGGTGGAGCGGGCGGGTCAGGCAGGTCGGGCCGCCGCCCCCCTTCAGACAGATTTCCCGCCCTTCGAACGTGACGACCTCGGCCCCCGCCGCCTCCAACCGGGCCTGAGTAACCGGGTTGCCAGAGAGCATGACGCAGCGGCGCGGCGCGACGGCCAGCACGTTACAGGCGAACGAGTCGTACTCCTCGTCGGGGACTTCGATCAGTCGGTAGCCCCGTTCGAGCAGCAGTTGGCGGAAGGGGACGGGCATCAGCCGCGAGTAGACGACGGCCAGGTCGTGGTCGACCAGGCTGATGAACGACATCAGGTGCAGGCAGTCGGCGGGGCCGGTCCAATGCGGCAGCGGCACGGGCACGACCTCGTCCACCGCGTCGCCCAGCAGCCGTGTCAACTGGCGGGCGCCCGCCGCGTTGGTGCGGTAGCCCTGGCCCACGGCCAGCGTCCGCGCGTCGAGCCACAGCACGTCGCCGCCTTCGAGCCGACCGTCGCCCTCAATGCCGCCCACGACGGGGACGCCGAGCGCCGCTAGCGCCGGCCGCGCTGTGTCCGGCTCGCCGCGGCGGGCGTCCTTGCCCATGCGGCCCAGGATGGCCCCATCTCGTGAGACAATCAACGGGTCATGGGTATAGATCGAGTCGAGCGTCGTCGCGTCGTCGCGGGGGAGATAGTGGCATTCGATGCCGCAGACCGCCAGCAGCGCGACGAGGGCGTCGTACTCGGCCACCGCGCGGGCGAAGTCGGGCCGCGCGGTATAGTTCAGGGTCTGCCACTCGACGTCGACGCGGGCCTGGCTCTGCCAGGCGTCGCGGGGGTGTTTCAGGAGCAGCCGCGTCAGGGGCGCGACCATGGATTGGCAACCGTAGGTCATGGGGAGGTCTACTCGCATCCAGTAGGAAGTGCCGCCGACGCGGTTGGTGATGGTACTGACGACGCGAAAGCCCAGCCGCTCGTAGAGCCGCCGCGCCGGGTTGGTCTCGCGCACGCTGAGGGCCAGGGCGGGGTAGCGGCCCCGCGCCGCGTCGAGCAGCGCGCGGAGCATGGCCGTCCCGATGCCCTGGCCGATGCACTCCGGCCACACAGCGGCCGCGACTTCCGGCAGCGCCTCGTCGTGGCCGCCCCCAGTGGGGCCATGCGGCGCCACCACGCGCGCCCACGCTGCGCCGAGGGGGCGTCCCGTCGCCGTATCGACGGCGATGACGCCAATATCTCCGTCACGCCCCCAGTCCTCGACAAACTGCGCCAGGAAGGGGTTAGCCCGCGCCTGGTCGGCCGACGCGGCGCCGTCCTCGTCCATGTGAGCCGCGTAGTAGAGCATGTGCCACAGGAACGGCTCGTCGTCCGGCGTGGCGGGGCGGAGGCGGAAGCGGCGCGTCATGCGGCCAGCGCCCACGCCACGGCCTCGCGCACGGTTGGCCAGGCGTCCGACAGGGGGTCGATGGGTTCGAAGTGCGCCGTGTCGGGCAGCGGCAGGAGACGGACGGGGTCGCCCAGGGCAACGGCCTGGTCATAATAGCCCTGGCTCAGCACGAAGGGCACGTTCTCGTCGCGCTCGCCGTGGACGAGGGCCTGGCGCACACCGAGCGGGAGCAGCTCAATGGGCGATGCTGCCGCGTAGCGGTCGGGGTATTGCTGCGGCGAGCCGCCCAGGAAGTCGCACACGACATTCTGGCTCAAGCCGAGGTCGAAGGCGCGGCGTAGGTCGGCCACGCCCGCCAGGGACACCGCGCCGCGCACAGGGAACGGGGCGGCGACGTGGATGGGGGAGTCGGGCGGGACGCGGCCCGCCCCGGCCACCCACAGCGCCAGGTGGCCGCCCGCCGAGTGCCCCACGACGGCCACCCGCTCCAGGTCAAGGGGGAAGCGCTCGGCCAGCCGCCCGACGTACTTGACCCCGGCGGCGACGTCGAGGAACGTACCGGGCCAGCCGCCGCCAGGGTTGCCGAGGCGGCGATACTCCAGGCTCCACGTGACGTAGCCCGCGTCGGTGAGCGCCTGGCACAGAAAGCCGATATGCTCCAGGTCGTAGCGGGCGCGCCAGAAGCCGCCGTGGATGACGACGACCAGGGGGTGGGGAGGGGCGGACACGGGCAGGCGCAGGTCGCCAAATTGGAATGGGTCAGCGCCGTAGGGGATGCGGCGCTGGGCAGGCGGAGCCGGGGCAAACAGGGCGGACATGGCGTCTGGCGTGGCCTCGCTTCACAGGCGGGATGCCCTTATCCTACACCCAGACGCCGCTCACGTCAACCGCCCACCTGGCCGTCCTTGTAGCGCCGACTTGAGTCGGCTACTGCCTGATGGGTACACCCTCGTCGCACTTGCGGCAGTCGATGGTCAAGCCCAGACGCGCGGCGCGCCCCTCGGGGGTCAAGACCCAGGGGCGCACCTGCCAGGGCGGGATGTGGCGCATGTGGAGACCGTGCCCACAGTCGAGTTCGGCCACCCAATGCCCCTCGGCGTCCTGGTGAAAGCCGACAATCGTGCGCTGCACGGCAGGCGGAGGGGCTTACGAAGTCAGCGGCGCGGCGAAGCGCAGCACGGCGATGAAGTGGCAGATGCTGCCGCCGAGGACGAACAGGTGCCAGACGGTGTGGCCGAAGCGCAGGCGGTCCCAGACGTAGAACGCCACGCCGCCGGTGTAAAAGAGGCCGCCCGCGACGAGCCAGGCCAGGGCCTCGGCGGGCAGGCTGGCCGTGAGGGGGCGAATGGCGATAATGACGAGCCAGCCCATGGCGACGTAGAGCGCCGTGGATAGACCCTTGAGCCGCACGCCGACGACGGTCTTGTAGATGACACCCGCGACGGCGAGCGCCCAGATGATGCCGAACAGGGTCCAGCCCCACGCGCCGCGCAGCACGCCCAGGGTGAATGGCGTGTAGGTGCCCGCGATAAGCAGGTAGATGGCGGCGTGGTCGAGGCGGTGGAAGACATCCTTGGCGCGCGAGCGCGGCAGGGCATGGTACATGGTCGAGGCGGCATAGAGCGCGACGAGGGTCACGGCGAACACACAGTAGCCCACCAGCACCCAGGGGTCGCCGTGGTCGGCGGCGACAATAATCAGCGCAGGCAGGCCGATGAGGCTGGCGAGCAGGCCAAGGCCGTGGGTGATGCTGTTGGCAACTTCCTCGGCGGGGGTCTGGTACCGTCGGTGGCTCATGCGTCTCCCTTTCTGTTGAGGTGGTGTAGCCAGTCTACTGTCTCGGTCAGGTCAGCGCTCTTGAAGACCAGCGAGCCGGGCACGATGCCATCGGCGCCGGCCGCGTAGAGGGTCGGGACGGTATGAGATCGGATGCCGCCGTCGGCGATGAGCCGGATCCGGTCGGCATATCCTGTCTTTGTAAGCAAGTCGCGCGCCGCCCGCAGTCGGGCAGGGGCCTGGGGCGCGAGGTCGATGCCCTTGATGCCCAGCCGCGTTCCCATCAATACCAGCGCGTCCACCGTGTCCAGGTAGGGCGCCACGCTCTCGATGGGCGTCTCCACCTGGACGGCCAGCCCGACGCTCAGGCCGTGACCCCGAATCTGGCGCAGTAGGGCGGGCACGGCGTCGCCCAATTCCAGGTGAACGGTCATGGCGTTCGCGCCCGCCTGGGCGAAGTCGTCAATCAGGCGCGCGGGCCGGTCGGCCATCAGGTGGACATGAAACGGAACACGCGTCAGCGGACGCAGCGCAGCGACCAGATCGGGAAAGAAGAGCAGGCCCGGCACAAAGTGCGCGTCGGCGACGTCGATGTGGTACACGTCGGCGTGCGGCTCGGTGCGGCGGACGTCATCCGCCAGGCGGGTCAGGTTGGCCGACCACAGCGAGAACTCTAGGAACAGGCGGTCGGCGGGCAGGGAGGACCAGAGACGCATCCCTAATTATACACAGCGACCGGCCAAGCTGGCAAATTGAAGGCCGCTTGCCCAGGTCTCAGGCCGGCGGTAGAATGAGGTCATTCGAGAGGAGGGCACAATGCGCGTAGACCTGAACTGCGATATGGGCGAGAGTTTCGGCGCGTGGAAGTTGGGCGCCGACGACAAGATGATGACGATTATCACGTCCGCCAACATCGCCTGCGGCTGGCACGCCGGCGACCCGCTCGTCATGGAGCACACCGTGCGCCTGGCCCAGCAGCACGGCGTCGGGGTCGGCGCGCACCCGGGCTATCCCGACCTGCTCGGCTTCGGGCGGCGCAGCATGGCCCTGTCGCCCGCCGAGGCCGAGGCCTATGTGCTCTACCAGGTAGCGGCCTTGCAGGGCATTGCCCGCGCCAACGGCGTCCCCCTGGTCCACGTCAAGGCCCACGGCCAGCTCTACAACGACGCCGTCGCCAACCCGGCTCTGGCCGAAGCCATCGCCCGCGCCGTGGCCCGCCTTGACCCGAACCTTATTCTCGTTGGCTTACCCGGCTCGACGCTCGTCCGCGCCGGGCGTGACCTGGGGCTGCGCGTCGCGGAGGAGGCCTTCGCCGACCGCGCCTACGAGGCCGATGGGACGCTGCGCTCGCGCCGCCTGCCGGGGGCGATGATTGAGGACCCTGGGCAGGCCGCCGACCAAGTGCTACGGATTCTGCGCGATGGCGAGGTCATCGCCTACGACGGGACGCGCGTCCCGCTGCGCGCCGACACCGTGTGTGTCCACGGCGACGGCCCGACGGCGCCCGCCATCGCCACCGAACTACGCCGCCGTCTCGAAGCGGCCGGCGTGACCATCGCCCCCCTTGCTGTCCCATAGCCCAACATTATAGCGCCCAACATGTAGCGTCGACTTCAGTCGGCCACCGCCTCAAGTCGGCGCTACGACTCCCCAGAGGATGTTAGGCGTCCTTCTTGCGTCGGCGCCGCACCAGGCTCTTGACGCGGCCCGCCGCTTGTCCCCCGATGTCCGCCACCTTGGGCGCGGCCTGGCTCCAGCCGGTCTGGACAAGGCGCCCGGCCTGGCGCGCTCCGCCGGCGAGGGCCGGGGCCGCGGCCTGGAATCCGCTCTGCAGCGCCTGACCTGTCTTGCCGACGGCTCGGGTAACTTGCTGCCGAAAGGGCAGCAGGTCCTCGCCCTTGAAGTAGGCGACGGCCCGGTTGCCAATGATCTCCGTAGAGATGGCGTTGATGCCCGCCGAGCCTACGATACCGATGACGGGCAGGACCTTGACAATACTCTTCTCGGCGTATTCCTCACCGAGGCGCAGCGCCACGCGCCGCCCTAGCGACCGGCTGGCAGCGTCGAGGCCGACGCCTAGCCCCGTCACCGCCAGGACGGCGGTGCGCCGCTCGGTGCGCGACAGGTCGTGGCCGTACAGATGGCCTAGCTCCACGATCAGCTCGGTCTGCAGGCGGAGTGTGGTCAGGATGTCCGCCGACACGCCGACGGTAATGGCGGTGAGGCTGCCGACACCCGGAATCAGGTCAACTGCCGAGGTCGAGGCTCCCACCATACCGGTCTGCTTGGCCTTGTCACGAATCAGCTTCCTGGCAATCGCGTCATGGTCGAGGTTCGGGTTCGCCTTCTGCATGGCTTCCACCCGCTGGACGGCCTCGCCTTCGTTCACCGAGTCGATCACGCGGAGGACCATCCCCAGGCCCGGAATGCGCTTCCCAACCCGGGCGACCTTGTCAATCTGTCCGGTCTCCTCAAGTTGATCCAACTGGGCATTAATGCCGCTGACCAGCGAGGCGGTTCGGCTCAGCAGGTCGTCGCTGTTATGGCCCGCCGGCGGTGTCCCCTGCGCTTCCGTCGTCTCCCCTGGCTTTATCTCTTTCGTCGTCATCGTCTCCTCCTCCACCTATCCACCTGCCAACACTACGTAGGCCACTGTTCTCAAGTTGCACATCCAACCCCTCACCCCTTCTTGCGCACGACCCACGTCATCTCCAGCCCGCTACCCACAGGCAGCAGCAGGCTCTCCAGGTTCGGCAGCGAGCGGACGGTGGCCGTGTAGCTCGCCAGGTCCGCGCCGTGCGTCAGGTGGCCCGCCGACAGCAGGAGGGCGCCCGGCGTGACCAGCGGCTCCACCAGGTCGAGGTCGTCCAGGCGGTCGTCCAGGTCGGCGTCTAGAAAGACCAGGTCGAACGGCCCGTTCAGCCGCGGCAGCAGCCGGTCGCTCTCCCCAATCTGCAGGTCAACCACGTCGGTAAGCCCCGCCGCCGCCAGGTTGCGCCGCGCCTGGTTCACCCGTGCCGTATCCCGCTCGACGCTCACCACGCTGCCCTTGTTGGCGCGGGCGGCTTGGGCCAGCCAGGCCGTGGCGATGCCTGACCCGCCGCCAATCTCCAGGATGCGCCGCGCGCCGCCGGCGCGGGCGAGTGTGTAGAGCAGCGCGCCCATCTCGCGCGGCGTCGTGTCCTGGCCGCCGTGCGTGCGGGCGCGCTCCTCGTGCGCCTTGAGGACGGCGAGGAATGCCTCCGGTAGCGGCTGGTTCATCTTGATCGTGACAGCTTCGCCCTGGCCCAGGGGGACAACGGTCGTCAGCAGCCGCGGGTCGGCGGCGAGGTGGTCGAGATAGGCCTGTGTCTCGGCGTGCGACAGGATGTTGTCGGCGACGAGCAGGCCGCCAGCGGGCAGCTTGGGCAGGAGCCGGTCGGCGAAGGGGACGTAGTCGTCCTTCTCGGCGTCCAGGAAGGCGAGGTTGAACGGTCCCTTGGTCGCCCCAATCAATTCGTGGGCGTCGCCCAGCTGGACATCGGCCACGTCCGCCAGCCCCGCCGCCGCCAGGTTAGCCTGCGCCTCGGCCTGCTTGTCGGGCCGCAGCTCGAACGAAATGACGTGGCCGCCGACGTCGTGGGCGGCGTCCGCCAGCCACAGTGTCGAGTAGCCGTTGGACGCGCCGACCTCGACAATCAGGCGCGGGCGCGTCACCTTGACGAGCAGGTTGAGGAACTGCCCGACTTCCGGGCGAATGTTGCGCGCCCGCTGCTCGCGCGGCGTGTTCTGCTGCCGCTCCTCGGCGTCCCGCCGCTCTAGTTCACGGAGGAGCGGCCCTAGACCTTTGCGCATGCGATTGCCTATCGCCCTTCCCGCGCCGTCTGCACCGCCGCGACGAGTTCCTCGTGGATGCGCCCGTTAGTGGCCATCAGGCGCGCCATCCCGTCGGGCACGCGCCACGGCGCGCCGCTAAAGTCCGTTACCTTCCCCCCCGCCTCTTCGACCATCAATCCACCCGCTGCCCAGTCATAGGGTTGCAGACCCATCTCCCAGTAGCCGTCCACCCGCCCCGCCGCGACCCACGCCATGTCGAGGCACGCTGAGCCGGCGCGCCGCACACCACGCGTGCGGGGCATCAGGTAGTTGAAGGCGTCCAGGTTGTTGTCGGGGTTGATGGCCCGCGTGTACGGGAAACCCGTCGCCAGCAGCGAGTCCGCCAGGCGGTCCCGGGCGCTGACACGTAACCGTCGCCCGCCCAACCACGCGCCCGCACCCCGCTCGGCGGTGTACGTCTCCCCCCGCAAAGGATCGACGACCACGCCGACGACCACCTGCCCATCGACCATCAGGGCCATCGCCGTCGAGAAGACGGGGAAGCCGTGGGCATAGTTAACCGTCCCGTCGAGGGGGTCTACTAGCCAGACCGCGCCACCGCCAGCCAGCAGCCGCAAGTCCTGCGCGGTCTCCTCGGCGTAGATGCGGTGGTCTGGGTAGCGCTCTCGAATGTGGCGCAGAATCAGCGCCTCGGACGCTTGGTCGACGTCCGTCACCAGATCGACCGCCGTTGACTTGGAACTCACCGCTAGGTCGCTCTCGTAGCGTTCGCGCAGTAAGGCCGCTGCCAGCTGCGCAACGTGTATCGCAAATTCTAGGTATTCGCTCATAACCCCCCCGCCCGCAAGATTATCACAGGTCCTCGACTCAAGCAAGACCCTGCTTGCCCGAACAGGTGTTTCATGGTAAACTATCGGTGAGGTTTGCCACAACAGGAGTCTCGCATGCGTATCCGTCGGATTGCCGCTAACGACTTCAAACAGTTGCAGAGCGTCGACCTGGTCTTGCCGCGGGTCGGCCGCTTTCTGGTGCAGGGCAAGAATGAGGCCGGGAAATCTACCCTCTTCGAGGCGCTCTACTTCGGCCTGTTCGGCAAAGGGCTGGTCGGCGGCAAGACCGAGGACTTGATTGGCTACGCCAAGGAAAAGGCCCGAGTCGAGGTGTGGGTCGAAGTTGGCGACAAGCTGCTAAAGGTCGAGCGGACGCTGCGACGGGGCAAAACGACCGAAGCGCGGCTAACGATTGAGAAGAATGACGGTACCGTCCTGGACAGCCCAACGGGGACAACGGCGGTCAACCGCAAGATGACGGAGTACTTGCGCTTCGACGGTGACACGCTGCTTAACACGTGCTTTGTCGAACAAAAGAAGCTCGATAAGCTGGAGGGGCTGGACAAGGGCAAGCGCGAAGAATCGCTGATGAAGATTCTCAACCTGGAGCGCTTCACCGCCCTCGACAGGGAGCTAAAACTGACCACGGACGATGAGCGCGAGTTGCAGCACTTGCGCGACCGGCGCGACCTGGCCCGCATCCGCGAGAGCCTGCCGAGTCTCGAGGCGCGGCGGGCAGCGGTCGAGGAGGCGCTGCGCCTGGCGACGGCGCAGACCGCGCTACGCGAGGCGCTGGCCGAACACGACGGGATGACGCGGCGGCGGGAAGCTAT